>JAESTB010000069.1 GCA_016763815.1 Arenicella sp. | reverse complement strand
TCTTCGGACAAGTTCATAGCGCGTACCGGCAAACTCTGGTCAAGATGCGCCATGATTGCTTCGAGTTGCTCTTGTTCCTGCTGGGCTGTTTTATCACCACTACGACCTGACTTGACCGCTTTCTGTAAAGCCTTACTGACGGTTTCTTGATCGGCAAGACAAAGCTCCGTATTTATCACTTCAACATCGGCAAGCGGGTCAACTCTACCTGCGACATGCACGACATTATCATCATCAAAACAACGCACGACCTGAGCTATGGCATGTGTTTCACGAATGTTGGCAAGAAACTTATTTCCCAGACCCTCGCCTTTCGATGCGCCTTCGACTAAGCCTGCAATATCAACAAACTCCATGGTCGTTGGAATTATTTTCTGTGGGTTTGCAATCTTCGCTAATTGATCCAGTCGTGAATCAGGCATCGCAACGATACCCACATGAGGTTCGATGGTACAGAAAGGATAATTTTCTGCATCTACCGCTGAATTGGTAAGTGCATTAAAAAGAGTTGATTTACCAACGTTAGGTAAGCCTACGATGCCGCATTTAAATCCCATGATGTATTCCTGATGGTGCTCGCTATTATTTAGCTAGATTTGTATGTAATTCATTCATCGCACGAGGGTAATCGCCTTGTGCAATTAGATCAATAACGCGTAACGCTTCAGCGATAGCATTGTCAATATCCTGTTGCTCGGATTTATTCGCTTGTTTTAGCACATAAGCTGATACATCACGCCCGACACCAGGATGGCCAATGCCAATTCTTAACCGCGCAAAGTCTTTAGTCGCGCATTTCTGAATGATATCCCGCAAGCCATTATTACCACCATGGCCGCCACTCAATTTCAATCGCGCAATGCCCGCGTCTAGATCAAGCTCGTCGTGCGCCACTAACACCTCGGACAACTCAATTTTATAATACTGAATAGCAGCATTAACCGCCTTACCACTCAAGTTCATAAAAGTATTAGGTGCAAGTAGGCGAACCTCATGACCGGCGATGACCACTTTGGCACTGTGACCAAAACACCGCTTGTCGGCTTTGAGGCTTACGCCGAGCTGATCACACAACTGGTTTAAAAACAAAAACCCGGCATTGTGCCGGGTTTTCGCATATTGCTCGCCCGGATTGCCGAGACCGACAATCAGTTTAACTGGCGATTGACTCATAAACTTAGCTTTCAGAAGCGTCTTCGCGTTCAGAAGCAGACGCCGCTGAAGCTTCAGCAGCAGCCTCTTCTTCTTCAAGAGCAGCCGCACTTGGGCCTTTCAATGCCAATACAGAGGCAACTGGAAGTTCCATATCATCTTCTGAGTAGCTCGCAGAAAGATCAACATCTTTCGGCAGAGTTACTTGTGATAAGTAAACTGAATCACCGGTTGATAGAGCAGACACATCTACTTCAATGTACTCAGGTAAATCACTACCCAAACAAGTAACATCAAGCGAGGTCATGTTGTGAGTCATCACACCATTCTCAGTTTTAACACCAGGCGCAATATCTTCACCTTTAAAGTGCAACGGAATGGTCATGGTGATGGTGTCTTTACGGCTTACACGTTGAAAATCAAGGTGCATGATTTGTTGCTTGAACGGATGCATTTGCACATCACGCAAGATAGCGCGTTGCAAATCATCACCTACATGCAATTGAACTAAGGCTGAATGGAAAGCTTCAACGTCCAGTTGGAGGATCATCTTATTGTGATCGACCAAAAGGTATTGCTCATCTTCTCCACCGCCATAGGCTACTACTGGGACTTGACCATTGCGTCGCGCACGACGGCTGGCTGCTGTTCCAGAACCAGTTCTTACTTCAGCTTCTACTATAAAATTAGCACTCATTTTAAATATCTCTTTAAATGAATTGTTTTAAGAACCTTCATACCTAATGTATGAGGTAGTTCTTGTTTCCATCACAAACTGGTCTAAACCAAAATGTGTTCTAAATCGTTTTCCAAGCCTTTAACCTTAACGATTATTACTCTTCAACGAACAACGAACTGATCGATTCACTTACCGTGATACGTCGGATCGATTCTCCCAACAAATGAGCCACCGACAATTGCCGGATCTTGCTACTTGCTGCTGCAGCATCTGACAAAGGAATAGTGTTAGTAACAACGACTTCATCCATTGTTGATGCGTTAATTCTATTTACCGCCTCACCCGACAAAACGGGGTGAATCGCATAAGCACGTACGGCGGTCGCACCGTGCTCTTTCAATGCATCGGCCGCTTTACACAGCGTATTTGCGGTATCAACCATGTCATCAATAAGCACACAGCTTCGGCCTTCAACCTCACCGATAATGTTCATCACCTTAGCCACATTAGCTTTCGGACGACGTTTATCGATAATCGCCAAGTCAACGCCAAGGCGTTTAGCCAAGGCTCTAGCTCGAACAACACCACCAACGTCTGGCGATACAACAATCAAATTTTCTTTATCTAATTTATTTAGATCGTCCAACAACACTGGCGAACCATAGATGTTATCGGTCGGTATATCAAAAAAGCCTTGAATCTGGTCTGCGTGCAAATCCATCGTCAAAACTCGGTCAGCACCGGCCGTGCTGACCATCGAGGCAATCAACTTTGCGCTGATTGGCACTCGTGAGTTACGCGGGCGTCGATCTTGGCGGGCATAACCATAATACGGCATTACCGCGGTAATACGTTGTGCCGATGAACGCTTGCATGCATCGATCATCAACAATAATTCAATCAGATTTTTGTGACTCGGCGCACAGGTCGGCTGGATAATAAACACATCACGGCCACGGATATTCTCTTGAATCTCGACAGCAATTTCACCGTCGCTAAACTGTTCTACTCGAGCTTTCCCCAGTGGGAGCTTCAAATAGTCAACCACTTGAGCTGATAGGTCAGGGTTTGCATTGCCGGAAAAAACTAGCAGATTATCAATTGTCACTATTGCCTCGCACTGCCGACTATTGCCGACTATTGCCAAATTTTATTTCAAGGTAGCCAAAATCAGATCAACAGCATAAATACAAAAACCGTATCAATGCAAAGATTGCTGACCGAAAGCGTACAAATTCTTAACAGATCACATACGTTAGGAATCAAATAAAGTTGAATCGGAATGCCACGCTGCGAGACTAAAGTAGCGCTAAAACAATGTTAAAGAAATGGCTGGGGCGGAAGGATTTGAACCTTCGAATGCCGGAATCAAAATCCGGTGCGTTAGACCACTTCGCCACGCCCCATTCTCATTTCATTAATCACAATTCTTGGCTTTCCCTGCCTAGCGATTTGATTCACTCCGTAAACCGAGGCGAATTCTAACGCTATTAGAATATAGTTCAAGCATTATATTTAAACTATATTCAATAAAGGGTGAATATTTAGCCCTTTAGCAACAAAACCAACTGAATATGAAGGTCGCTTGGCCAATATTTCTAAACCCTGTTGTTGATTAGGCACCGGCATAAAAACCGAACCGCCTGAACCACTCATACGGGGTTGTCCGTATTGGCTAAGCCACTCGATTAGACTATTTACTTGCGGGTATTCAGCCCTAACAATCGATTCTAATTGATTTTCACCAAAGCTAGAATCGATGCCTTTCTCGAGAGCGCGTATTTTCTTCATCTCGGGGGTCGCTGTCAAACGTTTATTGCTAAAAATTTGCGCTGTTGACACACTTATTTGAGGGTTTAAAACCAGAAACCACGTTTCCGGCAATTCCAACGGCGTTAATTGCTCACCAACACCCTCCGCCCAAGCAGACCTACCCATCACAAATACGGGTACATCAGCGCCTAATAATAAGCCGATCTCGGCTAACTTTTGACGGCTTAAGCCAACATTCCAAAGAGAGTTTAGGGCGATAAGTACCGTTGCCGCATCAGAACTACCACCGCCAAGCCCGCCGCCCATCGGTAAGCGCTTGGTAAGGCCTATCTCTACACCACAGTCCGGATCAGCATACTCTTTTAGCAGAATTGCGGCGCGCATGCACAAATCGACCTCTTCTGAGAAGCCGAGATCATAATGTCGACTAATTCGGCCTTGACAATTTAGTTCGAAATATAAATCGCCACCGTAATCAATAAACTGAAATACCGTTTGGAGATTGTGATAACCATCAGACCGCTTACCGACGATATGTAAAAAAAGGTTAATTTTTGCTGGCGCCGGCCATGCACCTTTTGCTGAATAGCTCACTTCACTCATAGTTTCCAACTTTTCGTAATCAGTTTTACCACTATTTGCCCATTCGCCGCAGCGCTTTTTCCATCCGCAGCAGCGCTGCTCTTATTTGCCGATGGCTCATTTTTGCTGCGTGATAATTTTTTGCTAACAACAATCTTTCTAGGCATCAACTGCCCTTGATAATCACGATAGTCAGTATATTGAATCAGCCAACCGAGTTGTTCAAGGCGCTCAATCTGTCGATTTTCATCTAGCGCATATCGATAAGTCGCCCCTTTTGCCGGCAACACGAACATCCATGAGCTAAGTGCATCTATCGGGATTGGCCAACCAACAATACGGCTCAGCAGTTGCTCGGCACTATTGCCCCGATGCAATAGTCCCTTGTTGTCAGAAAGCACCACGCCGACCTTATCAAATTGAAGCTTTATAGCACCAACACCGAGCGGACCAAACATCCGGACACTGTTTGCTTGATCTGAAAACTCCCATATCAAATTGGCCTGTTCATTTAGATCGGGGGTAGACAAGCCAACCTTGGCTGAATATTGCCATGTATTTAGGTTTCGGACGTACTGTTGTCGCTCAACAAAAAAAACAGAACTGGAGCGCCAATTCACCTCGATCTCAGCGCTAGGGGCTTTGAGTCGATTCTGACAGGCCGCTAAGAAAGAAAGCAACACAATAGCGGCCAACAGGCGGTACAGGTTAACGGTAAAGCGATCTAAGCAAGCGTTCAAAATCATCTCTCTATGGAAATACCAACGACTATGGAAATACTAGGCCCAAACTATTCTGATGCACTTTGAGACATCGAACTGGCGCCGCGGCTACCTTTTAATCGACGGCTATCGAGATCTATACGATAACGTTTGATAACTTTGTTTAAAACAGCATTATCGCTTTCTCGGCGGTACGATTTCAAAAATACTGCTCGCGCTTTTTCTTGCTCGCCAGATTCCCACAAAACCTCACCTAAGTGAGCCGCCACTTCGGCCTCAGGACTCGCATCATAGGCTCTTTGTAAAAACTCCACGGCGGTATCAAAGTCTTTCAAGCGGTACGACACCCAACCCATGCTGTCTAAAATATGCGCATCGTTAGGCCGTAAACTTAAAGCTTTAACGATCAACTCCTTGGCCTCTTCATAGCGGTCAGTCTGATCTGCCAAGGTATAACCTAGCGCATTTAATGCGTTTGCATGCTCTGGCTGCTGGGCAATGATGACAAGCAGATCTTGCTCCGTAATGTCGATTTTACGCAATTCGGCTGCCACCAAAGCTCGCGCGTACAGTAACTCCAAATTACCGGGCAAATAAACCAGAGTTTCATTGATGTAGCCAAATGCTTCATCGTATTCACGCGCGCCCATCAATAAGTAGTGACGGGTAATGGCCACGTGTATATAGTCATCTTCGGTTCGAGGCTTCAAGGCACGTAAGGTATTCACAGCAAACTCAACGCCTTGAGTCTCATTAACCATATTAGCCACTTGAATCTGAGCTCGTACATACATGGCAGGATCTTTGATCTCATCGAAAAGCCGCTCGGCAGTCCGGAACTTCTTTTCAATCACGGCTAACCGGGCCAACGACCAACGAACCTCATCGTTGTTTGGCTCAACTCTTAACGCCCTAGATAAATGCTCTTTAGATTTCTTGTGGCTATCGACCTGCTCGGCCAATGCTGCCGCGTATTGCAGCGCGCCAACGTGTCTAGGCGCATCGCTGAGCACCTCGAGCATCAGTTCATAAGCACCTACGTAGTTTTCAGCGCGACCTAGCTCTGAGGCATGACTAATTCTCATGGAGACCGAGCGTGGATAATCTTTCACGAATTGATCAATGAAAACGGCACGCTCATCGAGCTTATTTTGTACTTTTAACAGGTTAGCATTGAGTTGCGCCGCTAAATCCCAACCGGGTTTAATAGACAAAGCCTGATCGACCCAGACTTCAGCCGCTTCGTATTTATTAAATATTTGCGCCACGTAAGCCGAGCTGACTAAAACTTGAGCCGACCGCGGATACTCTTGAACCATATAATCAGCTATATCAAACCCCGCCTCAGAGTTCTTTTGACGCACCAACAAGCCAGCAAGCTGCTTAATATACGAGTCAACGTCTTGATCGCCTATTTGCACATCAATGGCACTCTTTGCCGCATCAATTTGTGCCGAACCGACTAACGACAAAATAGCCATATTCTGAGCATTGATACTTTTAGGCTTCAACCTTAGCCAAGTTTGAGAGGCCTGAGCGGCGCCATCGTAGTCGGAATTTCTCAGTGCCAGCATAGTTGCAATTCGCGCAACTCGGAAGTCTTGGCTTTTATCAGCCGCCAAGATGCCGCTAGTCGTGGCCGTCGACCAGTCACCTTGAAACGAGGCAAAGTTCATCACTAGCAGCTGTTCCAATGTGTCGGCGTCTAAGTCCCGCAACGGCAGGTCGGGGTCCTGAATCAACTCAGAGTCGGATGCAACATCAATCTGATCGGGGTTTGCTTCAATCACCGTGTCGCGACTATTTTGCTCGGCTTGGTCTGATTTTTGTTGCGCCTGCTCCGCCAAAACACCCGGCGACACGCGAGGCTGATGCGAATTCGAACCTCCCGCACACGCAGCCAATGATAGGCAAAGCAACATACTTAGGCCAAGATTCTTCAAACTCAGATTCAGTTTCTTCAAACAACGTTCTTTGATAACAGTTTTAGGCATGTGTGACATCTTTTAAATTGGTGAACTTAACTATCCTGATCGAAACTTTAACGAGATACCTTAACTTTATCAGAAGGAATAACTACAATCAGCACTCAGTGTATACACCAATCGAGAACTCAGCATAACTCCAGCACAAACGGGAATAGCTTAATAATTCAAGAAAAATGTAAAAACTAACGGTAATAGCCTGTTATATAGCCATATTTTTAACAAAACATTGAAAACTATTAACAAAACACTGAAAACCACGAGCAATTTATAGTGTGGTGTCGTTATGCTGTGGTATCTAATTACTAGTTTACACCTCAAACAATCAGAGCGACCTCTTTCATTACCTGCAATATATGTTTATGCAGTGGTTAAATAAAAGGGCCTTAAACAAGCACTCACACTTTACCAACTCTTTATGCACAGCAGCCTCATCGCGTTTCTCGGCGCACTCGCCTTCTTAGCCTTTGGCTACTTAAGCCTGCTTCGACTACTCAGCAAGCAAAGCCTTGGGCAGGTTAGCTTCAAGCAATATTTAAACGGCGTCACCACGAGTCAGTTCTTAAGCAATTTAGGCAGCAGCGCTTTTTTCGTGAGCTTGCCGGCCACCAGCTTGCTACTCTTCTGGGGCTGGGGCCCGTCATTACTGTGGTTACTCATTTTCCACCTATTCGTTGAGTCAATCGGCCAACTGCAATACAGCTCACAAAGCAAGTCTCAAAACGACGGAGGTCAAAACAACAGTATCGCCGACTACTTATTACGAGCCGAAAACAGCAAGCTCGCGATTATCGAGCAAGGCCTTATTCAAGCCTTCTTTTTGCTTTCAATGAGCGTGGTCACCGCGCTACTTGCAACTCTAATAGACCGCCAATCAGGGCTTTTGTTTGCACTTCTATTTTTACTCCCCGCCAGAACGCTGTTGCGACACTCAAGCTCAGTGCTGCCATTGGCGACACGAATTTTTGGGGCGTTAGTGCTGCTGGCCGTTGGTTTGGCCTTTAGCAACCAACTGGGCTTTTCAATTTATGGCGATTGGGCTCCGTTTGGCGAAACCGTTTCATGGTTACGATTCAACAACCCTACGGTAATTGCAGCGGTATTAACGGTGGCGGTTTTCAGGCTAGAGAAAGACGCTGGCTTTAAAAAGGACCTTTCGTCTTTCGCCAGCCTAATAATCGTTTTACTGGTAGCGGCAATGGCCGTGCAAATGCTGTTGTCGCAACCCGGCCTAGATGCGCCGATCAACCATGCGCAGGCCAACGATCAAGGACTTCCGTCCTTTATAAGTCTCAGCCTAATTATCTTCGCCGGATTCTCAGCACTATTAATACGACTTTTAAACGAAGAAGAAAGTCAGATCGAATCCGTTCAGGCCGAACCCGGCGTAGAGCAATTCAGTCGGCTACAAGGTGGCAGCTTAGTACATCTGATCTTTATGATTCTGCTAGTGCTCAGCTTGGCATCGGCATTGGGCATCGGCGCTTGGAAAACTCACTACGTAAACTGGGGCGAATCGATCAACATCCTAGATCATTTGAACCTGGCAATCACAAGCACACTGCACCTGATTAGCACTCAAACTGAGTCGGGCACTCTCATGAACACCATTTTATTGGCGGCACTTTGTTTCGCTGGCTTTAGCTTTATGCTCAATTGTGCGGTTCAATTAACGGTCGAAGAGAGCGACAAACAAAATCTCTATTCATTGGTGGTAGAGTCTAAAATTCTACAAGCAATTCTTATTTTCGTTTCCGCTAGCTACTTTATTTCGAATGGCATTAGCATCGACATATGGCTGATAATCGGTATCTTAGGCTGGATATTAGCCACCCATTTAATGCTTGGCATGAGCTTAAACCAAGCAAAGTCAGGTATGCATAATTCAGTATTTAGTCTCGCCAGTGGCACATTAATTGTTGTCGGTTTACTACAAACGATAATGATCACCTTCAACTGGCTAGCCATGGCCTATTATGCGTATGCAGCGAGTAGTTTACTGCTGGTAACCATCGCTTGCCTATTGTGGTGGCGGTCGGTGCCGCGATTAATTCAAAGTTTTACTCAGAAATCTAGTAATGATTTGTTCTAGATCGGTTTAAAACAGGGTAAAATGCACTGATGTGGCACGTTAAGGCTAAATCGTAAACGGAACTTTTTAACCATTTAACGCCATTTTTACATTTATAAAATAAGGTCAATCATCTAAGTTATGCACGTTTTATCCATAGGTTTAAATCACACAACGGCTCCCATAGAGGTGCGTGAACGCGCAGCTGTAGCGGCCGAGCACTTAGATGATGCCTTATTGGATATATCAAAACGCACTGGCATTGAAGAAGCGACTATTCTGTCGACCTGCAATCGAACCGAAGTATATTGGCAAGTACCTGAATCAAATATCGAAGTCGTTAGCGATTGGCTCTGTGATTTTCACGAATTAAGAAAAGATGAAGTAGCGCCTTTTTTATACACATTCCCGGATCAGGCGGCGGTTAAACACGCTTTCCGTGTAGCCGCTGGTTTAGATTCGATGGTAATCGGCGAGCCACAAATACTCGGGCAAATGAAAACTGCGTTCGCTAAAGCGCACAAAAACGGTAACACTGGCAAGGTGTTGAACCGTTTATTTCAACATACTTTCTCGGTTGCTAAAGAAATTCGGACTAGCTCCAACATTGGCAGCCATGCGGTTTCAGTTGCGTATGCCGCGGTATCGTTGGCTAAGCAAATTTTCTCTGATATATCAAAGCAAACAGTTATGTTGATCGGCGCTGGGGAAACGATAGAACTCACCTGCCGACATTTATACGCTCAGGGTGTGCGCGACATCATAGTCGCCAATCGCACAGTCGAGCGAGCCGAAAGCTTAGCCAAAGAGTTCGGCGCTCAGGTCATTTCACTACACGAATTACCGACTCGCCTTAGTGATGCTGATATGGTTTTTAGTTCTACTGCCAGCACTCTACCCATCTTAGGCAAGGGCGCGTTTGAAAGCGCCTTAAAAGAACGTAGGAACAAGCCGGTACTGGTTGTCGATCTAGCAATTCCAAGAGATGTAGAGAAAGAAGTTGGCGACTTAAGCAATGTTTACCTATATACAGTCGACGACTTACAACAAGTTGTCTCGGACAACTTAGAGTCACGCAAAACCGCGGCGGTTGAAGCTGAAAAAATCGTTGACGCGCAAACCGTGCAATTCATGCACTGGTTTCAAAACTTACAATCGATTCCAACCATACGTCAATTGCGTGATCGCACCAGCTCGATCACTGAAAACGAATTAATAAACGCCAAGAAACGTTTAAAAGCAGGCGAAGACCCCAATGTTGTGCTCGAACATTTCGCTTACGCACTTTCGCAAAAATTCATGCATCACCCGACTGAATCACTGCGCCAAAAACATGACGAAGCCCTACTCTCGGCGACCCGAGAGCTGTTCGGCCTAGATAATTAAAAGAGAAACAATGTGAAAGATTCCATCCGCTTTAAGCTGGAAAACCTAGTCGATCGTCAAGAAGAACTGAACGCACTTCTATCGCAACCCGAAACCATGAGCGACCAAAATGTTTTTCGCAGTCTTAGTATTGAACTGTCTGAGATCAGCCCGATTATCGAGAATTTTCAAGAATATCGCATCTTAGAAGGCGATGCCGAAGCAGCGCAAATGATGATCGACGAAGACGATAAAGAAATGCGCAAGATGGGTCACGACGAAATGAACGAGATTAAAGTTCGTCAAGAAGCCTTGCTAAGCGATCTGCAAAAGCTATTACTACCGAAAGACCCGAACGACGATAGCAATATTTTCTTAGAAATCCGTGCTGGCACCGGCGGTGATGAAGCGGCAATTTTCTCGGGCGATTTATTTAAGATGTACCAAACCTATGCTGAATCGCAAAAATGGCAGGTAGAAGTACTTAGCAAAAATGAAGGTGAACATGGCGGCTATAAAGAAATAATCTCGCGCATCGTTGGTCATGGCGCCTATTCTAAATTAAAATTTGAATCCGGTGCACATCGTGTTCAGCGAGTACCTGAAACTGAGACTCAAGGTCGTGTACATACATCAGCCTGTACTGTAGCAATTCTACCCGAGGCTGACGAGATAGCTAACGATATGGAGATCAACTCGGCGGACCTTCGAATCGACACCTATCGAGCTTCCGGATCAGGCGGCCAACACGTAAATAAAACGGACTCAGCGGTTCGCTTGACTCATCTCCCGACGGGTACGGTAGTCGAGTGCCAAGATGAACGATCGCAACATAAAAACAAAGCGCGTGCGATGTCGATGCTTAAAGCGCGTATCTTAGATGCCGAGCGCCAGGCACAAGATGCCGAACAAGCCGAAACACGTAAGACCTTAATTGGTAGTGGCGACCGATCCGAACGTATTCGCACCTATAATTACCCTCAGGGCCGCATCACCGATCACCGCATCAATCTGACTCTGTATAAATTGGATACCATCATGGGTGGCGATTTGGGCCAAGTGGTCGACCCGCTGACAACCGAACATCAAGCCAACTTGCTGGCTGAATTAGGCGACAATGGTTAGCGTCCACTAACCATAAATTCGACTCATTATGCTTAGTTACACGGCGCTAATTGACGACGCCACTAAACAGCTGTACGACACCACTGAGACACCTCGAATAGATTCCGAGGTGCTGATGCAGCATGTTCTGCAAAAAGATATTGCTTGGCTGATCGGCTATGGCGACACATTCGCTACCGCAGACCACCGCAAGGCATTTTATGACTTAGTGGCAAAACGCCATCGCGGACAACCAATTGCCTACCTAATTGGCAGGCGAGATTTTTGGACGCTAACGCTGACGGTCAACGAGAACGTTCTGATACCAAGAGCCGATACCGAAACCTTGGTTGAAGAAGCCTTAGAGCGCCTACCTAAAGACGGCCGTATAGACGTGCTTGAACTGGGCACCGGCAGCGGCGCCATCGCCCTATCAATAGCCAAAGAACGACCACTTGCCAACGTCATCGCTGTTGAATATCACAACAAGGCTCTTGACGTAGCTAAGCAAAATGGCCAAGTTAACAACATCACTAACGTCGAGTTTCGGCTAAGCGATTGGTTTGCCGACATTGACCAATCTGAGCAGTTTGACCTGATAGCGTCGAACCCGCCGTATGTTGAACCAAACGACCCGCACCTGCAACAGGGCGACCTAAGGTTTGAACCTATCACCGCACTAGCCGCGCCTGAAAATGGCTTTGCTGATATCAGGAATATAATCGAAGCGGCGCCTTCGCATCTAAAAGATAACGGCTGGATAATTATTGAGCATGGCTTTAACCAAGCCGAGGAAGTAGCTGAACTTTTACGCAAAAACGGTTTTAGCCAGATCAGCTTACACAAAGACATCAATCAGCTACCACGCTGTACTTGCGGTAAGAAAAGTGCGGTTATCCAAAAAGCGATAAAACGATGAGTGAGCTGTTTCAAGAGATAGCTCGAATCATTCTTATCGGTGACGCCAGCGAGAAATGCCAAGCCACCCATGCACTGGCCGCAAACCTAGTGAGCTTTTCGCTTAATCATCAAACTGAGGCGATGGAAATACTCGAACCAGGTTATCCGGCCAGCTTAAAATTGGTCGCCCCGAGAGAACTGAAACGCCGAGGAATTCAAAGTCAAGAAGGCCGCAATACGCTGATGCATGCGATCGCGCATATCGAGTTCAACGCAATAAACCTAGCGCTTGACGCGGCCTACCGTTTTCGTAACCAGCCAATAAAATACTATCAAGACTGGATTCAAATTGCCGATGACGAAGCTAGGCACTTCGGCCTAATTCGCGATTACCTAAATCGGCATGATTGCGACTATGGTGATTACAAGGCACACAATGGACTTTGGGAAATGGCGGTCGACACACAACATGATGTGGTCGCGCGTATGGCCTTAGTTCCGCGGGTACTTGAAGCTCGTGGACTTGATGTGACTCCTGGCATTATTGAAAAATTTGAGCGTGTTAATGATCACGCTGCGGTCGATATTTTAAACGTGATATACAACGATGAAATTGGTCATGTGTTGCTTGGCTCGCAATGGTTTTTTTATCAATGCAGGCAGCGCAATTTAGAACCCAGAGCGACTTTTACTAGCATGGTTGAAGAGTACCTACACGGCCAGCTCAGAGGCCCATTCAATATCGCCGCACGACTTCAAGCTGGTTTTGATGAGATAGAAATGGCGGCACTGAATTCACGTTTCGGATAACTCTCGAACGCCACAACAACGCAATCGATGCGATTAACACATGTTTAAGTTGAAAAACTCGTGAGCGTCTATATAAGTACTGACAAAGGCACGACCAAACGTTCCACCCAGAACAAACTAATAAGAGGCTAATCAGTATGCATGCTGAGTTCAATTCACTCCGTCAATGGCTTTCAAGCCAAATTTTAGGACAACCAAAATTAGTCGATCGCTTACTTATTGCCCTATTAGCCGATGGCCATTTACTGGTCGAAGGTGCACCGGGGCTTGCCAAAACTAAAGCAATCAAATCATTAGCTGATGGTATCGAGGGTAGTTTTCAACGTATTCAGTTCACCCCAGACCTATTGCCCTCTGACATCACCGGCACCGAAATTTATCGCCCGGAAACCTCAACTTTTGACTTTCAGCAAGGCCCTATTTTTAATAACTTGGTGTTAGCCGATGAGATTAATCGGGCGCCGGCTAAAGTTCAATCGGCGTTATTAGAGGGAATGTCAGAACGACAAGTCAGCGTGGGCCGAGAAACCTTTGACTTACCGCCGTTATTCTTGGTGATGGCAACGCAAAATCCAATTGAACAAGAGGGTACCTACCCCTTACCCGAAGCGCAGCTAGATCGCTTTTTAATGCATGTTCGCATCGGCTACCCCGATGTCACCGCAGAAAAGCAAATCCTGGCGCTATCTCGTGGCGAAGCCTTGGCGAACCAAGCCGCCAAGCCGGCCCAACAAATCTCTCAACAAACGATTTTGGCGGCCCGTAAAGAAGTCATGCAAGTACACATGGCCGATTCAATTGACGAATACTTGGTGCAGCTTATTCTGGCAACTCGAAACCCTGCGGCCTACGGTAGTGATTTAGCCACATGGTTAGAATTTGGCGCTAGCCCAAGGGCGACTATCGGTATCGACCGATGCGCTCGGTCACATGCTTGGCTAAACCAACGTGACTTCGTGTCACCCGACGACATACAAGCCGTCGCTCATGATTGCTTGCGGCACCGACTCATATTGAGTTATGAGGCCGAAGCTGACGGCATTACTACCGACAAGGTCATCGATGAGTTGCTTACTCGTGTGGCCGTAGCTTGAACTTAGACATCCCGAACTTAGACATTTAGAGATAGTAATGAACCCTACAACAGCCCAACTTTCCTCAATGAGCGAGCACGGTATCGTTACCGACTTAGCCCGCCTATTAGGTACTCGCCACTGGGCTCAGGGCTTAAGCCTATTTTCTCGCCAAGCGGCTAGAAACCTATTACTTGGCAACGTGCGCTCGCGTTTTCGTGGTCGTGGAATGGAGTTTGAAGAGGTTCGTCGTTATCAAGCTGGAGACGACATTCGCACCATCGACTGGAAAGTGTCGGCTCGAGCGCAAGGCACTTATACCAAACTATTTTGCGAAGAGAGGGAGCGACCCTGCCATATTTTAGTTGATCAACGTCGCGCGCTTTATTTCGGTTCAAGCATTCAGTTCAAGTCAGTCCTTGCGGCGGAGTTGGCGGCCGCCATCGCTTGGGCTGCATTACAAGGTGGTGATCGCGTCGGCGGGCAAGTTATTGGCGAGCATAACACCCGCGACAGTCGAGCGCGTCGTAGCAAACAAGCGGTGCTTCGCTTTATTCATGATGTGCATGAAGGCAACCATCAGTTAAGCCATCAAGCGGACACCAGCACCCACTCCGAAAAAACAAGTTTAGCGATAAGCTTAGAGGAATGCCGCCGGATTACTCGACCCGGTACGGCAATTTTCATCATCAGTGACTTTCACGACTTTGATCATGGAGCGGCTAAATCATTAAGTAATCTAGGCAAGCACGCCGACCTAACCCTGTTACAAGTGTCTGACAAACTAGAACAGCAGCTGCCTAAGCTCGGCAATGTAGCGATCAGTGACGGCCAACAATCAGCCAAGGTAAACCTATCGAATGCACTGACAAAGGCTTACCAACGATCACGTTCGGATAAGCAAAATTTACTAATCAGCGCAGCGACCAAAGCCCGCGCGCTCTATTCTAATATAGACACGTCGCAAACGGCGAGACAAGCATTGATCCGGCTCTTTGCCAGCTAAGCATGGAACAACAACTCAAAGACATGCTCGAACAGCAATTACGCGCGCCACAAACGCCTGAGCCGATAAGCTGGTGGCCAGTAGCGCCTGGTTGGTGGATTATCGCCGTATTGCTGCTAGTGCTAGTCGGCTACGCCGCTAATAAATTGCGACAGAATCGACAAAAAAATAACTATCGTAGAACCGCCGCGACCATGCTCGATGCTTATTATTCAGACTGGCTACAATACGCCAACGATGGCAATTACCTGCTAGCGGCAAATTCAGTGATCAAGCGCGCTTGCTCGCACTTCGACGCTAGTTCGCGAAAACTCTCAGGCATCGATTGGGTCGATTACTTGAACGCCCTGAGTAAGAATGATCTGTCGAAAGCCACCCTAGCGGCACTAAGTAATGGTCTCTATCAAAAACAGCCAAAGGCAGAAATAGAAGTGGTTCATCAAGATCTAAAGGCATGGCTACTCACGCACGATACGCAACCAACTGGCGATTCTGAACCGTTATTTAAAGCCGAGGGTTCAAATGCTTAGTTGGCAATGGCCAGCTCTGTTCGCGCTATTACCAATACCATTTATTGTGCGTTGGTTAACGCACGGCGATGACGCCAGTAGCTCGTCGATACAAGTACCGTTCTTCGATGCACTACAGAATTTAGAACAATCCCAGGTAAGCCCTCAAGCTGGCAATTGGCTCAAAGCGCTATTGCTTTGGCTGCTCTGGGCCAGTCTAGTAACGGCGGTTGCCAGACCCACTTGGGTTGGCGAACCGTTGAATTTACCGCAAGACCGAAGAGATCTAATGTTAGCGGTCGATATTTCGGGCTCAATGGAACAGCAGGATATGTTGATCAACAACCGATATACCGATCGCATAACGGCGGTTAAAGCGGTGGTCGGTGAGTTTGTCGAAAAGCGCGCTAGCGATCGCCTAGGTCTTATTTTGTTCGGCCAACAAGCGTACTTACAGACACCGCTAACCTTTGACAGCAAAACGGTAAACCAGCAATTACAAGAGGCACAGATCGGGTTCGCCGGTAATAACACTGCGATTGGCGATGCTATCGGCTTAGCGATCAAACGTTTACGTGGCCGGCCAGCCGAAAGTAGAGTTCTCATTTTACTCACCGATGGTGCCAACACAGCCGGCACCGAGCCGCTGCAAGCCGCTGCAATTGCGGCTGAAGCGAAGATTCGAATTCACACAGTGGGGGTTGGCGCAAGCGAAATGATTACACGCAGCTTGTTTGGCCGCAAGCAAAGGGTCAACCCGTCTAGAGACCTTGACGAATATACCCTCAAAGCGATTGCCGAGCAGACCGGTGGCCAGTATTTTCGAGCTCGAGATCCTAAAGAGCTACAGAAAATCTATGCCGAGATCGACCGACTCGAGCCGATGCCAGAAGAGCAAACGTTTCGACCAACAAGAAGCTTATTACATTGGCCTTTGTCGGCCGCGTTAGGCTTCAGCCTGCTACTGATGTTATTCAGGAAGATTTTGTAATGGATCCGTCTACTGGCTTGGAAATCTTAGAGCAGTTCCATTTTATACGCTCTGAATGGCTTTGGGGCCTACCTCTGTCTGTGCTGGTATGGCTAGCGCTTAGAAATCAACGAGGAGGTCAGCAATGGTCGAACCACATACCGAAAGAAATGTTGGCGGCATTGCAAATTGGTACCGCAAAACAGTCTAACGCTTGGAAATGGTCACTATTAACACTATGGCTCGGCGTGATTGTCGCCGCCGCTGGACCTACCTGGGACAAACAGGCCTCGCCGACGGTACAAAACCAGAAAGCGCTGGTACTGATTCTCGACTTATCACCGTCAATGTTGGCACAAGACTTAAGCCCAGACCGATTAAGCCGCGCCAAGTACAAGTTAATCGATGTACTGCGTCAGCAAGCCGATGGCCAAGTCGCATTAATCGCCTATGCCGGTGATGCGCATACCGTCAGCCCACTCACCGATGACCCTAAAACGATTCAAGCCTTGCTGCCAGCATTAGACCCAGATATTATGCCTAGCCGTGGCAGCAATACCGAAGCGGCTATCGAACTTGCGCAACAACTGATGCGCGATGCGGGCCTAAGCCGCGGCGATATACTGTTGATCACTGACGGCGTTACCAAGAATGCGATAGAGACTATCAGCGACGATATAGACTCAAATTATCGCCTCTCAATATTAGCCGTAGGCGGTGGCGATGCGGCTCCGATTCCCAAGGCTAACGGTGGTTTTTTACGCGGCGCTAATGGTGAAATTATTTTGTCAGCGGTCAACGGCCGTGAACTGCGCAGCATGGCAACTCGCCTCGGGGGACGCTTCTCAATGCTTACCTCTGATAATGCTGATATAGAATCTTTGCTGGCCGACGACTCTTTACTCGCTGATGATTACGAGGCCGCCGATAACACCGATCAAGCACAACTCAGTAGCGTAGTTTACGATGCCTGGGTCGATATGGGCCACTGGCTAGTGTTGCTGATATTACCACTAGCATTGGTGTTGTTTCGTAAGGGGACTATTTATTTGCTTCCGATATGCGTCCCATTGTTGTTATTTAACCCCACAGACTCCTATGCTGATACGCCGATAAAGAGTGCTTGGGGAAAATTATGGCAAACTCGAGACCAACAAGCCAGCAAGGAGTTCTCAGCTGGCAACTTTGAATCCGCAGGTAAAACATTCGAACGTAAAGATTGGTCAGCGCTCTCTAGTTATAAAATTGGAGATTATCAGCAAGCCATCGATAAGCTAGAGGGCTTAAACGACGTCACCAGCCTATACAACAAAGCAAATGCCTTAGCACTTAATGGTCAATTGAAAGAAGCCATCGACACATACCAGCAAGTATTAGATCAACAACCGGAACATCAAGACGCTAAGAGCAATAAGGCCGTTGTAGA
>JAESTB010000068.1 GCA_016763815.1 Arenicella sp. | reverse complement strand
TTCAAAATTTGACCAGACTTGTGCAATTTGATCAACGCCTTGGTGAAAATTAGATGCATTGGATGCCAAAGCTACCGTGTTTATAGAGCCAGCTGAGGTTCCACAAATTATTGGAAATGGATTATGACAACCTTCTGGTAAAATTTCGGCAATCGCCTTTAGCACGCCAACTTGATAAGCCGCTCTGGCTCCCCCGCCACCTAGCAGCAGGGCTGAGCGTTGATTGCAATGATTTTTTGAGTCTACGTCAGCCATACTTAGTGCCTGTTTTTTGTATTGAGCTAGCCCTAGGTTATTGCTCTAACCTATCGCCGGAACCTCGTGGCCGCGACGACCACGCAATGGAATGCGAGGCGCCTTTTTAGGCTCGCTATTGCGTTTCTCCAATGCGGCTACTTTAGCTGCCTCACGTTCTTCAGGCGACTTCGTTGGTTCGTTGGTCGATTCGAATTTTTTCTTAGGTATTCTATTTGGATTTCCCTTTTCACGACGCTCACGAGCACCACGACCTTCTTCGCCATCAGCTTTAGCATCCCAATTAGGTTTGCCATCACGAGTCGGTTTTGCGCCGCGCCCGCCGGAGGGTTTACCATCTCTCTTAGGACCACTTTTTCCACGGCCATCTTTCTTGCGGTTCGATTTAAGTTTCGATAGATCTGGTTTCACCGCATCTTTAAACATCAACTCAGCAATGTCACGTTCGACCGGAATCGTGTGATTGATGAACTGCTCGATGTCCATGATGTTCATCGCATAGGTTTCGCAAATTAAACTCATTGCTGTGCCGCTAGCCCCAGCACGGGCGGTTCGGCCAATACGATGAACATAGTCTTCGGCATCGGATGGAAGATCAAAGTTAACCACAAAGTGCACATCTGGGATGTGTAAGCCGCGTGCGGCTACATCGGTGGCTATTAAAACATTCACGTCACCGTCTTTAAAACGCTGTAATAGCGTTTCACGTTTTTTCTGCGGCACGTCGCCTGAAAGCATCGCGCACTTAAAATCATTCACGCTTAACCAAGCATCAATTTTTTCGGCCATGTGCTTGGTATTAATAAATACCACACAGCGCTCGTTATTAGCTTGCTGCAATAGACCCATTAATAACGGAATTTTTTCCTCATTAGAGGGCATGTAAGCGATTTCGGTAATTCGGTCACCGGTTATTTCGGCTTCGATCTTAACCACTTCGGGTTCGCTCATATGCTCGTAGGCAAGTTCGCCAACTCGAGCTGACAGAGTTGCCGAGAATAATAAATTTAAGCGTTCACTTGGTTCCGGCATGGCGCGGAACAAGTAGCGAATGTCAGCGATAAAACCGAGGTCGAACATGCGATCGGCTTCATCGAGAATGATCACTTCTAAGGTGTCGAGTGCGAACACTCCTTGCTTAAAATAGTCGATGATGCGGCCTGGCGTGCCGATTAAAATGTCAACTCCAGACTCAATATTTTTGCGTTGTTTTTCGTAGTCTGTGCCGCCGTAAGCTAAGGCCATTTTAAGGCCAGTGTGAGCAACTAGACTTTTGCCATCTTCATGGATTTGAATGGCCAACTCACGAGTCGGCGCTACGACCAATGCGCGAATGGGGTTTTTCTTTTTCGATTCTTTAGGTTCGTTGTTAAGTAGCTTATGGAAGCATGCAATCAAAAATGCGGCCGTTTTACCCGTGCCAGTTTGGGCTTGGCCACTTACGTCTTTACCTTGCAAAGCAATCGGTAATGAGATCGCTTGAATCGGAGTGCAAAACTCGAAGCCAATATCGTCGATACCTTTTTGAACTTTGGGATGAATGTCTAACTCGGAAAATCGAGTATCGCTTAAATGTTTATCAGTCATGATTTTATGAACACTAATAAGTAAGCCCCCGAGAAATTCTATCTCTTATCGCTAGAATGTTAAGTTAATTAATATCAGTTAGTTAATATTAGCTAGCTAAACACACCTTGTGAGAGATCCTCGGTACGGCTATTTTGGGTTGAACTGGCCTCATGCGATTTGCTCGATAATCACCAATCGTCAAGCTGTGGCTGTTATTAAGCGGCCACACTCTGCGATTCGAATGAAGATATTAGTCGAAGACCAATTCCAGAATTTTTGTACTTGCAATATGCAGAATAATCAGCACACTATACCCTAATTTCCAAATAAATAGGCGAATAAGTTATGTCCCAAAACACCGTTGAAATCACCGATTCTAGCTTTGAATCAGACGTATTGAAGGCCGATAAGCCGGTTCTTGTTGACTACTGGGCAGAGTGGTGTGGTCCGTGCAAGATGTTGGCTCCAATTTTAGAAGAAGTGGCGGCCGAATACGGCGGCAAGCTCACTGTTGCTAAGCTCGATATAGACAGTAACCCGAATACTCCGCCTAAATTTGGCATTCGTGGCATTCCTACGCTAATGTTATTCAAAGAGGGTGATGTTGCTGCCACCAAGGTTGGCGCGATGTCTAAGTCTCAATTGACGGCATTTATTGACGAAAACATCTAGTTTGATTTTTGGTCGCGACAGTGGTGTGTAATTGGATCGCCCATCACTGCCCTACCAAACAGTCACTGTTAATAGGATAGCAGGGCTCTCATTGCCGAGGTATAGAGGCTATCTAACAAGCAGGCATTAATCCGCTAGACATTGAACCAAGTAGCGTGATATTGTCTCTATAGATTCGCAGTCGCCGAGTCATATTCCAACAAGTTTCCCAGCGCGCCGACATCGGCCAGCTAAATTCGATTAGTTGTTTTTAATTGCGGATGGCCAAAGCGTTAGTTTAGGATCCTAATCGAAGAATGAAGAGCAAAGAGTTGCTCTCGACTATTTCCATTATGATGAAAACACTTGGGTTCTATAATTCATGAAGTGCTATTTTTTACTTAGCCACCTCATAATGATATTAATTCTACTGAAAAACCAATAAGCACTATGTCAGCATCTTTAACCGATCTTAAGAAGAAAACCGCCACCGAATTAACCGAAATTGGTCGCTCCATGGAGCTAGACGGCCTTGGCCGTATGCGTAAGCAAGACCAAATTTTCACCATTTTAAAGTCTCTTGCTAAGCAAGGCGAAGACATTGAAGGTGGAGGTGTGGTGGAGATTTTGCAAGACGGCTTTGGCTTCTTACGCTCTGCCGATAGCTCGTACTTAGCGGGCCCTGATGATATTTATGTATCGCCAAGCCAGATTCGTCGTTTCAACTTACGTACCGGTGATACGGTTGTTGGCCTAGTTCGGCCACCGAAAGACTCGGAGCGCTACTTTGCCTTGTTAAAAGTAGAAACTATCATCGGATCAAGCCCTGAAGAAGCACGCAATAAGATATTATTCGAAAACCTAACTCCGCTGCACCCAAATAAGCGGATGAAGTTAGAGCAAGAAAACGGCACATCAGAAGACTTGACCGGAAGAGTCATTGACCTGATTGCTCCGCTTGGTAAAGGACAGCGTGGTCTCATTGTTTCGTCGCCCAAAAGTGGTAAGACGGTAATGCTTCAACAAATTGCTCAAGCGATCACTAATAACAACCCTGACGTTGAACTAATGGTGTTGTTAATCGATGAGCGTCCAGAAGAAGTAACTGACATGCAACGCAGTGTGCGCGGTGAGGTTATTTCATCAACTTTTGATGAGCCCGCGGCACGACACGTGCAAGTTGCTGAAATGGTTATCGAAAAAGCCAAGCGTTTGGTTGAGCATAAAAAAGACGTGGTGATCTTACTCGACTCTATTACTCGACTCGCTCGCGCCTATAACACCGTGGCACCGGCATCAGGCAAAGTTCTAACCGGTGGTGTGGACGCTAACGCTTTGCAACGCCCGAAGCGTTTCTTTGGTGCGGCCCGTAACATTGAGGAGGGCGGTAGCTTAACGATTCTTGCTACGGCATTGATCGAAACGGGTTCTAAGATGGACGACGTGATTTACGAAGAGTTTAAGGGCACGGGTAATATGGAAGTGCATTTAGAGCGTAAGATCGCTGAAAAGCGTGTGTACCCTTCTATTGTGGTGAACAAGTCGTCTACTCGTCGTGAAGAATTGTTGATGGATCCTGAAGAACTTCAAAAAGTATGGGTTTTACGCAAGTTGTTACACCCTATGAATGAATCTGATGCGATCGAGTTTTTGCTAGATAAACTCAAGGCGACTAAATCTAATGCCGAATTTTTTGGCTCGATGAAGCGCTAAGATGCATATTTGAGGCGTTTCTGAGGGCTATACTTTTAAGCTTCGATGTTTTGGGGGTTATAAGTATCACAGCACTCAGTTGTAAAATACACAGCTGTTAGAAAAGAGCATGGCCATTTCGGCGATGCTCTTTTTTTATATTTACATTTCAATATCGAGATTTAGAAATGCTTAAGTTTATAGCCGTAATCAGTCTTTGCAGGCTTTTTCGAGCACTTTTAAAATCGCCTGATGCTCGCCGTCACGAAGGCTGTCCTTAACTGGGTCTATTCTTGGGTGGCAGTGTGCCTCCATCGGCATCGCCAATGGCTCAGCGGTGTATCGAACCGCGCCAGACTTATCAACATGCCCTAATACTATTTTCGACGCGTCACCGTTGATCAGTAAATCTTGGTGCCCCAAACCCTGTCCAGCAATGATGTTGTCGATACCGTCGAATTTGCTGCGGTGATAGATGTGGATATGCCCACTTAGCAGTGTCTTGGCGTTTATTTTTTTAAGTGAGGCTACCAACCAATCGCGCTCACCGGTGCTACCAATGTCGTGATGACTGCCCTCGGACGGGTCGTGTAGCGGTCGGTGGGTAAAGGCGACGGTATCGGTGTAGTTGTTATCAGCCGACAGTAGATCTAGTAGTTCACCACGTTGGCCCGCGCCATAGGGTAAAATGTTGGCTGCCGTATCAATATTTACGAATCGTGTTTTACCTATAGTGAAGACGTTATTGAGCGGACCGATTTCATCCATAAAGCGTTGGTAAATTGCACCATTGTTATGATGGTCATGGTTGCCAATACTCACATACACTGGCATAGGGGCATTATTGAATGCGTCGATAGAGCGCTGGTAGTCGCCTTCTTGGTAATTGAAATCACCTAAATGCAGAAAAAACTTTGCCCCCAGAGCATGAGCTCGTTCGATGCACCAATTCAATTCTTTGTCGCCTCCAGTGTCGCCAATCGAGGCAAAGGTATAGTCGCCATATTCCGGCAGGCGCCACTGCAATGAAATTTCGCTGCTCGATGCCGTTTCAAACCTTAGAGTTCGTTTGGTGTTACTGGAAGTTTCACTGATCTTCAGGTCGCTAGGTGAGTAGTTAAGAACCGCCTCCGAGGCAATGTTTGATACTGAAATACGTATTTTACTAGGCTTTTCAGATCGGAGAATAAGGCTGGGCTCAGGTGCGAACGCTCTGAAGCGAGCGGTAACGTTTTTTTCATCAGATGCTTCGGATAACGGCGTTTGAATTAAGTCTGCGCCGATTGCTTGCTCAAGACCTTGGATGTTGAACTGCGTATTAAGCGCTAATGGGTCCCAATGCAGAGTTGGCAATCGGATGCCGCGCTGATAGGTGTAAACACACAGGCCTATACCACTGAGGCTTAAGGCGGCGGATCCTAAATAACGCAACATCTGTCGACGGGTGATCATCAGTCTAATTTCCTACCGCTAATTTTCTCGAATCTTAAAAACAAAAACTAGGCGCTCACCAGTGCCGTTAATCATTCTTTCGGGTTCGCCATGGTGATACCAAAGGGTTTGTCGAGCAAGGTCCTCATGGTCGTCATTGGGTTGAATTGATAAGGCTACATAATCAAAATTATTAATGTGTTTACTGTCCATATGTGATTTTAGCTGCAAGGTGGTATATGCATCGTTGAAGCGCTCATTGTAGCCACGACCAGCGTAGTAAATTATAAGCGGGTCATTGCTAAAAATACGTGAATCATCGGGCAGTTGTTGCTTAAGCCAAAGCCCAGCCTCCTTGATATGGCTTTTCTTAGTTCTCACATCTAGGCCCTCTACAGAGGTTACTGCCAATAGTAAAATAACAAAAACCGCAACTCCTCGCTTGGCAAAATTGAAGCTCCTAAAGCCGTTAAGCATTCGGTCGATTACAAATGGTGACAGCAGCAACAATGTTAACGCCGATGCCATGGTGTAGCGACTCACTAGAAAATTATTGTATAGGCTGTAGGCGATTAATAGGCAAACGTTAGAAAGCACATAAACTAACCAAATGCGTTTAATTAGTCTGTTTTTAAAGCCTATATTTTTGATATAGGCGTAGAGGGCGAAGAAGAAATAAAATACTGACATACGACGAATAAGTTCGTATATCACATTACCTAGGTCGCTGAAAATAATACCTAGGTAGCTCACGGTGGTTAACTGACCACCACCTAATTTATCTCGGGTGTTGAGTAAGAATAAGTCGATCACGTCGTGGACGTCTTTACCCGAGGCTCGCGCCATTTCAATTAAGCCTGCGTACTTGTCGGTGACATACCAAATGGTTAAGCCCACCGAAGCAATAATTAGGACCGTAGACAGGGCTATTAGAACCAGCCTCCGATGGGGTATCTTGGTGGCGGTAAATAAAATTAGAAAATAAGGTGCGATTAACAAAAACGCGATGCCTTCAAAGCGGAATAGACAACTCAGTGCGGCAAACACAAGCCAACCTATTAGATGACGCTTATCTAAGCTGCTGCAGAACCTAAAGATGAAGTATAGCGACCATAAATAGCAGCTTAGATAGCCAAAATCTCGAATGATGAATGATCGATATTTGGTGATGCTTGGGAAAAACAAGATGACCAGCATCGCGATCAGAATAACGCGTCGATTATTGTTTGATAACTCGCCGACAATGCAGACGAATGCGAGCGTCAGTGACGTGGCGAGCGCGGTGTTAAGCAGGAATGCGGCGTTTTCAACTCCTAGAAAGGTGATTTTTGCGGTTGCGGCGATGAACGCTGCGTAGTATGGCCAGCTATAGGCTTCAAATGCTTTCGACCACTGTCCATCAAGCATCATTTGGGCCAAGTTTAAGTAGGTCACTCCATCGTTGTTGATCACCGGGTCAATATTCAAACACCAAAATGACAGTGCGATATTGGCCAATACCATGCACAGTAATAGAAAAGGTCGATCGCGATATAATTGATACATTAGAACTGGAACATCAATGTTGAATCGTGGAGTTTATATAGGTCAATTTGATGACACTATTCGTGTGAGTTTTGCTGAGCAGGCGAGTGTGTAGGGCACATCCCCGATGCTCAGCAGAGAGCTTATTTGTTTGCTTTAACTTAGCTGTTATGATCAGATCAGTGAGTGTTTGCGCGCTGGACGTTGTGCCCGATTGATCTACCAATGTTAGCATACACCCAATAACACAACTACATTTGCCTAGGCCGATTGATGCAACAATTTAGCAATAAAATTCTCGTCACTGGCGGCGCCGGCTATATCGGTAGCCATACGGTGGTATCTCTGATTGAACAAGGCTTTGAGGTTGTGGTGCTGGACAACTTTAGCAATAGTTGTGCCGAATCTTTACGACGAGTCGAGCGCATTACTGGCGTGAAATTAAACGTCGTTAGAGCTGATGTACGTGATCAACAGGCTTTGCAACATACCTTTGAACAAAATAAATTTGATGCTGTGATCCACTTTGCCGGGCTTAAAGCCGTAGGTGAATCGGCTCAACAGCCGTTGCGGTACTATCAGAATAATGTTGACGGTGCCCTGCAGTTATTAAAAGTGATGAACGATTACGAGTGTAAGAGGATCGTCTTTAGTTCATCGGCGACCGTCTATGGCGACCCGAGTTCGGTGCCAATTACTGAATCGTTCCCGCTTAGCGCAACCAATCCTTATGGCCAGAGTAAGTTGATGGTCGAAAATATACTTCGAGATTTATCATCATCTGACCTCGATTGGCAGATCTCTATACTACGATACTTTAACCCAGTGGGCGCTCATCAAAGTGGTCTTATTGGCGAAGACCCTAGTGGCGTTCCGAATAACCTGCTGCCTTACATTTCGCAAGTTGGTGTAGGAAAGCTCGAATGTTTGTCTGTCTATGGTGACGATTATGATACCCATGACGGCACTGGAGTGCGCGATTACATTCATGTCGTCGACCTCGCCATTGCTCATATAAAGGCGCTGCAGGCACTCAATACCGAGCACGGTTGTCAATCCTACAATATTGGTACTGGGCGAGGGTATTCAGTTTTAGAAATGGTGAAAGCTTTCGAGCGTGTCAGCGGTCAGAACATTAAGTATAAGATTGTGCCTCGACGATTAGGTGATGTTGCGAGTTGCTATGCAGACACCGATAAAAGTGCACGAACACTTGGTTGGCGAGCCGAGCACGACCTCGATGACATGATGCGAGACCATTGGCATTGGCAACATGAAAATCCGAATGGTTATAATTAGTTGGTTACCGCCAAAGCAAGAAAAATAAGTTAATAGAATCAGTTAGATGAAAATCCGGAATAACAATATGACCGATAGCAACGAGTACATACCACCAAAAATTTGGAAATGGGATGCTGAGGCCAATGGCAAGTTCGCCAAAATCAATCGGCCAACTGCGGGCCCGACTCATGAACAGAAATTAGCGGTTGGCAAACACCCTTTACAGTTGTATTCAATGGCGACACCGAATGGCGTAAAGATCACCATCATGCTCGAAGAGCTTTTGGCTTTAGGCCATAGTGGCGCCGAGTATGACGCCTATCTAGTTAACATTATCGCGGGCGGTCAATTCGGCAGTGGTTTCGTTGACTTAAATCCAAATTCGAAGATTCCGGTGTTGGCTGACCATTCAGGTGAGCAGCCATTACGCGTTTTTGAATCGGGCGCGATATTACTTTATTTAGCTGAGAAATTTGATGCATTCCTGCCGAAAGCCCACAGAGAACGTACTGAATGCCTAAGCTGGCTGTTTTGGTTAATGGGTAGTGCGCCGTACTTAGGCGGCGGCTTCGGTCACTTTTACAGCTATGCACCGATGAAGATTGAGTATTGCATTGACCGTTTTACGATGGAGATTAAGCGCCAGTTTGATGTTTTAGATCGTCATCTAGCCGACAATAAGTATATGGCGGGCGATCAATACACTATTGCTGACATGGCGATTTGGCCTTGGTATGGCGGTGCGGTGGATAACGTGGTTTATGAAGCGGCCGAATTTTTACAAGCACACACCTATACGCATCTGAACCGTTGGGTAAAAGAGATCGGTCAGCGCGACGCTGTAGTGCGCGGTAAAATGGTCAATCGAGCGTGGGGCGAGTTGAGTTCACAGCTGCGAGAGCGTCATGATGCGAGTGACTTTGAACTGCGCACACAAGATAAGCTTGAGGTAGCCCCAGACAAGGAGGCTAAGGGAGGTAAGTAGAGCAAAAATAATATGCCCTAATATTCGCCGGTAAATCAGTTTTAGAAAAGGCCCAGAGCGCGATTTGTGATCTGGGCTTTTTACACTGTATATGCGGCTACAAACAACGATTTTCTATGGAATTAGTAAGTCGTTTCTTACATAATCAGCAGCCAAATTTATTACTTTATTATTCTAAATGCTGTCTATCGAAAACCGAATTGCTAACGAGCTAGAAGTTAAGGCAAGCCAAGTTATTGCCGCTATTGCGCTATTAGATGAAGGCTCTACCGTGCCTTTCATCTCGCGTTACAGAAAAGAAGTGACTGGCGGTCTCGACGACACGCAATTGCGAAACCTAGAAGATCGTTTAAAATATTTGCGCGAACTAGACGATCGACGTGTCAGCATTCTTAATAGCATTGAGGAGCAAGGGAAATTGACTGACGATCTGGGCAAAGCGATCGCTTCAGCAGAAACTAAGAATGCCTTAGAAGATCTGTATTTACCGTTTAAGCGTAAACGCAGAACCAAAGGGCAGATTGCTATTGAGGCTGGCTTAGAGCCATTAGCAGACGCGTTGCTCGCTGACCCTGCGCTTGACCCTGACGTTGAAGCGGCGAAGTATTTAAATACCTCAGATGAAGCCCCCGTTGCCGACGTTAAGGCGGCGTTGGATGGCGCTCGCGCTATTTTGATGGAACGTTTCGCTGAGCACGCTGGCTTACTCGCTGAGATTCGTTCTTTGCTAGAGCAGCGCTCGATTGTTTCAGTCAAGGTCGCCAAAGATAAAGAGCAAGAGGGCGCTAAATTTCAAGACTACTTTGATTATCAGGAACCTTATAAGAAGATTCCACCGCATAGAGCCTTAGCAATTTTTCGGGGGCGCAATGAAGGAATTCTGATGTCGACGCTTGATCTAGAAGCTCCTGACGACGGTTGGACCGGTGTGCTAAGCCATCCGTGTGAGTCGATGATTGCCAAGCAGTGGGGCATTGCACCTCAGGGCCGAGCGGCTGACGCTTGGTTAGCGCAAGTTGTCAGCTGGACATGGCGTATTAAAATATTGCTGCACATTAGTGGCGACCT
>JAESTB010000067.1 GCA_016763815.1 Arenicella sp. | reverse complement strand
TTTCACTAGAGTACTTGCTGGCTTCTCGTTTAAGTCGGTTTCCTCGATCATAAAATTCAAACGACTGCCGGTATTCATTACGGTCTTCTAAGGCTTTTCCTAAAGCAAAACACAGATGAGTTGTATCTTCAAAGGAGGTTGAGTTTAACGCCTGCTGAGCGCGCATTGAATCAATTTCTTGCTCCGAAAAGTGATAGGTTTTAAGATTCGCCAAGCTCCAATACGCATCACCGTAGCTAGGCGCTACTTTATAAGCGTATTGATACGAGCTGATTGCCTCATCCGTTCGCCCAATGGTCTTCAAGGCATGGCCGCATGCCGAATAAACCGAATGGTTACTTTGATCTTTACGCAGAATCTCATCGTAGATACGCAAGGCCTGCTGAAAATCGCCAACAGCCTGAAGGCTACTGGCTAGGCCTAGCTCGAATACCGGATTCAACGGGTCGATGGCGTATAGCTTTTTCGCCTGCTCTAAAGCCCTCTCAAATTTTTGTCTACGATGTAGCACTTGAACATAATCAGAACGTGCATGATGAAAATCCGGATAAAACTCTAGGCACTTTCCTAACAAGAACTCGGCATCATCTAAAATTTGCAGTCGCGTGCCTATTTCCGCCAGCAGCCGCATTGCCTCCGGGTGGTGAGCGTGTTTTTTTAGGAATTGTCTACAGAGTTGCTCCGCCAAATGTATTTTTTCATCATGCAATAAGCTACTAACCGAGACTAACTCGGGCGGCAACTGAGATAAATGCTGCATATGCCTAGCTGCTTCATCAGCCTTTTTTCTATCGTCAACTTGTTGATAATGGCTATGCAAGAACTTCCAGCTAGCGATCAAACTAGGGTTTAGCGATACCGCTTTTGCAAAGCTTCTAACCGCATTAGTTTTATTCTTTAATGCCGCATAATTGTGAGCATACTCTTGATACGCTCGGCCATTTTCGGGCTGCCCACTAAGCAAACGCTTTAGCACGTTGAACGCTTCATCGTGTTTACTTTGTCGACGCAAACACACCGCCAAGAAATATAAAGCCTCACGATGGAGTGGCCGCCGCGCTAATACTTGTTCTAAGACATAAATCGATTGGTCTACATCGCCCTGTCGAAGATGGTTTTTAGCCTCGACCATCATCGGTTCTAATTGAGTTTCAAGAGCGTCATTAACGTCAGACATTGACAAGGTCCTATCGGGTAGCTGTTTAAGCAGCAATTTCTTTATAGGGTGGCATTATGAAGCCTTTTCAAATTGCACGCCAACTTGATAGTAAAACGTGTCAAGCCTCTATCGATTAAATGAAAGTTACGATCAGACTATCAGCACGACTATCAGGACATATATGAGACTTAACAAATATAGACAGCATTCTACAATACGAATTTAATTACGTTCTGTCGTAAATATTCAAGACACACCCACAAGGCACAACAGATAATTTGCTTTCCTATTACTAGAATGAGAATCAATACATGAAACTTAAGTACACAATACTTTATGTAAAAGACGTATCTAAATCGCTGGATTTTTATCAGCGAGCATTTAATTTCAAAACAAAAATGTTACATCAAAGTGGTGATTACGGTGAGTTAGATAGCGGCAACACTACGCTGTCATTTTCGTCTCTAAAACTCATGACCGAGTTAGGAAAATCACCTAAACAAGCACGTAAAGATGCGCCTACATTTGAAATCGCTTTTGAGACAACCGATGTGAAGCAAGCTTTAGATCGTGCAATTAGTGCTGGCGCCAAATTAATTCAAGAGGTAAGAGAGGAGCCATGGGGACAAACCACCTCGTACGTATCAGACATTGATGATTTTCTTATAGAGATATGTTCCCCCATAGAAAATCAAGCGTAGCCAGGTTCGCTCAGAAGAGACTGTAGTTCTATATCTCTCTTTATCTGACTCGGCGGCAAGCCAAGCCATAACTTCATGTCCCGAGTCATGTGAGCCTGATCCGAAAAATTAAAAGCAGTCGCAACATCCGCCAATCTATCGAATTTATGCAATGCCTTAGCCGTTCGGCGCATTCGTGCCAACGAGAACCAAAAATAAGGTGTCCGTTGAGTTCCGCTCTTTATGACCCGTTGCAATGTTCTAAGCGATACTCCCAATTCATTAGCTACTGCTTGAACACTTTCTGCTTCTTGGTGAGAGAGGCATTGTAAAATTTCCGATAGTGAGGTCGACCGCTCGCAGAATTCATCTATTTGATCTGCAATAAACAGCTCATTTACATGATGAGATTTCATCCATTGAACTAGCGCTAATTGATCGATTTGAGTTCCTGGTTCTAATCTAATTCCTCGCATTTTTTCACCAGCAACACAAGCAACATCATAAACGGAGCTACTCAACTCTGATATAAGCCAAGTTGGCGATTTTGAATCTTCCACAATTATAATGTCGCAACACCCATCTGGTACAACTTTGGTGACACACTTTTCATTCGCGGAAAAAGACCAAACCGCAATCGCATGATCTGCATCTGAGTTTACTGACCGATAAATATTTTGCTGATTTGAAGTCATTCCTTCATGCAACCGTTGTATAACGAAATTAAACTAATGGCAGAAATGATTATACATTACCCGTTGGTGCAAAAACATTTTGAACACACAGCCACCAGCTCATGATTTAGAGTTTCTTGCGTACTGACGTGTCAATACATGTGGCGTCCTCCGGCTTTTACGCTATTGACCTGTGAATAACACGATCACAAGAGTTAAAGACTTGTTTGCTGAGCGCCTTAGTTTTGGCGGTGCATCAAAATTCTAAGAGGTGGACACGACTATCAGGACATATATGGATACCTCACAGCACTTTCTCCAAAACTGATCAAATTTAATTTCGAAGAACACAATTACAAAGTAGCTGATTTTCTCTAACATAAGATTGGGTGTCTGATTTACCTCGCCGCTAATTCTTTTTCGGCGAGTAGATCCTTCACTGTGTTCAAGATAACTGGGCTTTTCTCATAGCTCCTAGTTGCTCTCAAGCAAACCATATAACTCAACCACTACAGACTAGATCATTAAGCCAAAAACGCATGAACCGCGCCCATGGCAATATAAAACAACAGCCAATAGCCTGCGTCGATAAAGAACAAGGCTTTTGATTTTTGCGAGAATAAATAGTTAGTGCCGATGGCTGGGATAATGAAACCTATCGCGACACCAATGGCGGTCATGATCTTAGCCTGAATGCTAAAATCGGCACCGTAACTGGCGAACGTATATGCAAGAGTCCATGAGGCCAGCAGACTAAAAGCAAAGGCGCCGCCGTATATTGCGGCCATATTTCCGCCTTGTATCTGCTCTTCGGTCAGACCCACCGCGCCCATCCATTTCTTACCCATGATCGGGCCGTACCAGATGCCGCCGACAATAAAGCCACAGACTGCTGCAGCGATAATCGCGACCCAACTCAGATCAAACAATTGCATAATATCCTCCTGTTGTTGACGGCTTATTTCGCCTTTTATTTTGAAATCAGCATACAACAAACGTTAACGATAGACATTCTTTAGATTGATTCTTATGCTAGGCGCAACTATCGCAACGCTAACTTTATAAGGACACCTATCATGAGCTCTATTGTTATTTCAGATCAATTCGACAGTGGCAATATCGACGTTGTTGATGCTTCTAATCCACAAGACATCAAGCTCGCGATACGTAAAGATAACGCCAGTGACTTCCTTCAGTTTTTTCACTTTCGCTTAGAAGCATCGACTGGCGAGCGTTGCAAGATCAGTATTGTTAACGCTGGAGAGTCTTCGTATCCAAACGGCTGGCCGGGTTACGACGTGTGTACATCATGGGATCGAGCAGATTGGTTTAGAACGCCAAGTACCTTCCAAGATGGCGTACTCAGTTTCGAGATCGAGATGACTCAGAATTCGGTCTACTTTTCTTACTTCACGCCGTACAGTCACGAACGTCATCTAGACCTACTAGCTTGGACACAAGGCGACTCGCGCGTGACTAACGAAACACTCGGGTCAACCATAGACGGTCGGGCAATGAGTTTATTACGCATTTGCGAAACTGACACGCCGAAACGCAAAGTTTGGGTCATCGCTCGGCAGCACCCTGGCGAGACTATGGCTGAATGGTTTGTTGAAGGTCTATTACATTCGTTGTTAGATGAAGATAACCCTGCAGCACGAAAGCTACTTAGCGATACCGCGTTTTACGTAGTGCCTAATATGAACCCCGATGGCTCAGCGAGAGGAAATTTACGCACTAATGCCTCCGGTGCTAACTTAAATAGAGAATGGCAAACTCCGAGTATGGAGACGAGTCCAGAGGTTTATTTGGTTCGCGAGCGAATGATGGCTGAAGGAGGCGACTTATTTTTAGACATACACGGCGACGAAGAATTACCGTATAACTTTGTTGCCGGTTGTGAAGGTAACCCAAGCTATGATAGTCGTCATGCAGAGTTAGGAAAACGTTTCAAAAATACCTATATGGGTATCTCACCTGATTTTCAAGACACACACGGCTACCCTAAAGATGAGGCTGGCAAAGCCGATTTACGCATTGCTGCGAATTGGCTTGGCGAACACTTTAAAACACTTTCTTTTACCATCGAAATGCCGTTTAAAGATAATGCTGATTTACCAAACTCAATTAGAGGTTGGTCAGGAGAGCGCAGTGCGCAATTGGGTAAAGACGTACTGTTTCCGATTACTAAACACTGCGACTAATGGACAGACAAGACAAAAACTAGTACGGCTAACAGGTCTTGATATTGAGTCGAGGCCTGCTACCACACCTGTCACCCATACCTGCCTAGGCATCCCAAAGGAATTGCTTTAAATAGATTCGGCCAGCGGGGCTGAACTCTATTCCCTCATCTTCAAGCAGTATGCGCTGGTAGTCTTCATAGCCCGCTTTTGAACGCGAGCTAATTTCGCCTTTAATATTAACCACTCGATGCCAAGGGATTTCATGTTCCTCTGGCAGCGCGGCCAATGCGTAGCCAACTTG
>JAESTB010000066.1 GCA_016763815.1 Arenicella sp. | reverse complement strand
GGTATCTTGTGAATAAAGTTCGAAATTACCGATGAATACGTCGTTAAATTCAAACTCCCCTAAGTTATTAGTCTGCACGCTTGCCGTGCCGCCGAAGATGCTGCGACTTCGAATATCAACCGGAGTACTAACCAATCGTACGCCTGCACCGGTTTCAACGATGCCGCGCACTGTACCACGACCTAAATATAAGATATCGGCATCTAACACTTGAGTTGTGCCCGATAGAACCGCAGTGGTACGACCGCGCTCATTATTATCGCCAAACGAGTCAAGCTGATACTCTCCTAGCGGAACAAATTCAAAGCCGTACTCACCAAACGCATTGGTGCTAGTTGTCCGGTTTGTGCGACGATCAGCACTGCTTAGGGCGATCGACACATCAGGCCCCACGCGACTGACTCCATCCCTTGAAAAGGCGACACCACGAATGGTTCCAAAGGCACCCAAGGTAATATCCTGAGTCTGGGATACGGCCGCATTTACGGTTGTTTCTGCCAACCCAACAAGCCCTGTTCTTGGGTCTTGGGCAATCATATCTACCTGCGCCATAGGCAGGCCATCAAACGTATAGCGACCAGTCAAGTCAGCGTTGGTAAATCGTTCTTCTGCTCCAATACGAGCAATGACTCTAGCTCCAGGTACGATGTTGCTACGCGGACTGAATACGATACCCGACAGACGACCTTCTATAGCCACAATCGATATCAAGCCTACATTAGTCAATCCATTGGCAACCGGCGCGACTGCATTGGAGATGCCATCAAGCACTTTGCCACCCCGTATCAGTCTCGCAATAACAAAAACATCGCCAGCAATAATGGGGATTCCATCCAACCGGAAGGAGCCATCCTGAACGCTCAATGCGGAATAACGATCAAGCGCAACAACACTAGCGTTCTCCACGACACTACCTTGATTATCGACAATCTGACCAATAATACTTGTGGTCTGATTTGGAACATTTGGATCGGAACCAAATCGAACTTCATCGCCATCTGAAATGCCGTCATTATCACTATCTGGATCCAGCGGATCAGTTCCTCGAACTAATTCCTCACCATCCACCAGACCGTCTCCATCCGTATCCGGATCCAGCGGATCAGTACCATTTTGAACTTCATCGAAATCTGAGATGTTATCGCCATCGGTATCCTGAAAAATAGGAGAAGTTCCTAACAAAAATTCTTCGAGATTAGTCAGGCCATCATTATCACTATCAAGCGAGGCATCGGCCGCATCATTTGGGTTTAATCCATTGGCTATTTCATAGGAGTCTGGAAGGCCATCTCCGACGGCATCCTCTGGGAAAAGTACATCAATTTTTACAGATGCTAACGCGCCTTCATGGCGTGCAGAGATAATAACTTGGCCATTTTTTAAGCCGGTTACAAAACCATTAGGCGACACAGTCGCAATTTCCGGATTAGAATTGCGGTAAACAGTACCCACTTCTTTCACCGTTAAACTAGCAAGAGTTCCGTCAGGTAGATTGCCCGTTACAACTATTTGAACACTAGGAAAATCAGGAGTGAGTTGAGTGGTTGCCAACTCTAAATTTAACGATACGGGAACCGGATTGGAGCGAATAAAATTAATTTCACCGGTATCGGTTATAGAATCCGGAATACCATCGATTAACGCGGATTCGCCAAAGAAAAGTTGACCATCTTGCTCACATATCGCGCGTGCGCGGTAAGGAACATCGTCGGGTAGAGCAGTACGAAGCGTAAACGTCCCATTTTCATTTACCCGTGTAGAACTGTTGAGGATATTTACAATACAGTTTTCATTTAGCTTTATGTCTGCCAGGTTTACACTTGACGTTTGCGCAGAAGCTTCAAAGACCGAGCAAAGTAGCAAAACAGCGCAAATTGATTTCAAGGTGTCCAAAATATTCATATTCCTGACTTTCATTGTATTAATCACTTAGTTTGAATCTTCATCATGCCGGCCTATGCTTATTGGCCGGCCATGAAGATGGTTGATCGTTTCCATAATCTTTTCTTGAAAATCTGTGTCGCGGGTTAAACGCAACATACTTTTCAACTGTGGCTCAATCTGACTGCGCTGTTCGCCATACCACTTGATGGCATTCAGCAATAAAAACCGTTCCTGATTGTTACCGCTCCTGACAAGTTGAAAGCGAAGCGCAGTGATCGCGTTCTTGGGAACAAATGCGGAGATGAGATTAGCAGCGTTTTTGACCACGGCCTCATTTGAATGACTCAACAAGCGCGTCAGATCAGTCTCTTTCTTAATACTGATTTGCAACTCGTCGCCTAGATTACTCGGTTTGAGTTTCAGCTCTGCTGAACTTAACTCCCAGGCATATTGCAGCAACCATTCTTGATACGTTGTCGAACTTGGTCGTTGGCCCTTTTCAGCGGCATACCAGGCCGCGATCTCTACTAATTCTTGCTTAAAGTCACGGCTTTCGCTTAGGCTTGCTAGCAACCTGACCGCGTCACCTACTGCCTGTTGAGCCTCGTTACTTAGGCTTGATACGTATCCATGTCCTAAGCTTTTTCGCAAGCTAATAAGGTCATCAAGGTAATCTGTTAATCGCTGTTCCCCGCCTGCTGATTCGATTAACGCTTGCTTGACCACGCTTGCTTCAGCGCCTTCCAACAAGTGTCGCAATGCGGATGAAACACGCGAAAAATACGTCATTTCAGTTTGGCTCCACTCATCTTCGAGCGGTAGCCCTTGAAGTTCGGAGTTCAAGTAAGCGGCTAAATCAGGATTTTTTTGCAAAAATGCTTTTTGCGTACTTATTTCGCTAGACCCAATGGCCTCAACCACCGCTTGCAGGCCCTGCTCACTGAAGCGGCCGTTTTTTAGCAAGCGACTCTCTACGCCACTGATTAACCAATTGGAGTTGAGAGCCAAAAATCCACACACCACTAAAGCAACAACCGAGACGGAAATTAGCCAAGTTTTATTTGCGTGATTGATAGACATCTTCGATATCCGTAATCAGTTTGCTGCCATTACTTGCTGAATAGCCCGATCAAATGCTTCTACCGACCTTGCACCGCTTAGTTGAACCACATCGACGATTGAATCTCCGTCAATTTTTCCGATAAAAAAGTTGGGTGTGCCACGAGTCCCTACTTGCGTCCCGTAGGCTAGACCATCATCGACAGCTTTTTTCATGGCCGGATCAGTTCGGCAGCTTGCGAAAGCGTCCATCTCCAAATTGTGTTTTTCAGCTAACTCCAGATAAAGATTGTCATTTAATTTTCTTGAATTGATAACCAAATCATCATGTATGGGCCAATACTTGCCTTGTTTTCCAGCACAGTTTGCAGCTATTGCCGCTCCTTTCGCCTTGCTATGGAAACCAAGAGGAAAGTCTCTGATTCCATACCTCAGTTTACCGGTGTCAATATAGCGTTGCTTAATCGTGGGCAAGACCTGTTTCGCATGTCGTATACAGTAGGGGCATTGGTAATCCATGAATTCAATGATCGCGTATTTGGCATCTTCTGATCCAGCTAGACGCTCGTTTACTGGCATTACTACCGACTTTGCTTTTTTAGATACACTTGTGCCTGATTTGTTAGAAACAGAAATAGAATCAACTTTTTTGTGCAGTTCGATTACTTCCTTCAGTACAAGTCGTAATTCTTCCTGCATCTCCTCTAATTTTTGGGTCAGCTTCTGCTCACTTTCAGCGCGCCCAGTACGGTCTTCACAACCAGCTAATACCAGTATGAAAAGCAGAACACATATAAGGCGCAAACAGGACTCAACCATTGCTTGTGCCTCCGCGGTGACAATCGAAACTTTGGAAGCCGTTGCGCGCAACTACTTCTATGCCCGCTTCTTCCAATATACTCTTTAGTGATTGGCGACGATTTGTGTCAAGCAACTCATCCAACACCAAAAATTTGCATACATTCTGGCTAGAACCTCCAAATGATTGATAGAGCGTCATCACATTTAAGTAGGTCTCTGGAATCCTAACTCTGAGTAAACCCCTTGCTGCATTTACACTGTCAGGGCTTACATCACCTGTAATGGACAGCGGCGTAAAAGAAATTTTGCTTGTCGCGGTTCTGATCACGAGGTGCTCGGATACGTTTACTGTGGATTCGTCCGAGGATTCGGGGATAAAAACATCCTGTTCTATCCGACTGGAAATATGATAGGAACCTGCTACCGAAAATGTAATGTCTCCGCCAGCGACACCACGAACATCACTATAGGCATGACCCGAAGTGAGTAAGGCAAGCAAACAACCAACAACAACCAAATTCTTCATAAAATTTACCATTTATATCCGCCCAATTCAGCGCTAGTACTACTCGCCAAATAAAGACCATTTATTAACCAAAAATATTGAGCCATGTTTCTTTCACCAAATAGCTTTTGCCAGGTTGCTTGTTGTTGTAAAACACTTTGACCTGATCATTTGAAACGTACTGTATTTTGGCTAACTGCTTTTTTATTCTAGGCCCCACTTGTCCCCTCACTACTAACGGTGATAGCCGTGTTCCTACATACTGTTTACCATCAACTTCATATTCATATTTCACCTCTTCCCATGCACTACCGCGCTCTAGCATGTTCAGGTATTCGACGTCAGCATTTAATAATCTGCCTATCACATGCGGCCATGCATTAATTCTCCGAGAGCGAATAGACGAGTATGTAATCATT
>JAESTB010000065.1 GCA_016763815.1 Arenicella sp. | reverse complement strand
CCGTACATTCCAAATATTATGCAAACCATATTCAAGGAGCGAATTTAGTAGGTATTGAACAAGGCGCTGGTCATTTTGTGTACATCGACGAATGCGATTCTGACCGTGAAGTCAAAGGCGTATCTTTGTGTAAGGATCGAGAAGATGTAGATCGCAAGGCAATACAGAAACAAATACTCAAGCATGTATTTGGCTTTATTTATAGAAATGGTTTTAGCTAAAAATCATATATTCTTATTCGTTATGCATTCAGTCAAAAATGATTATTAGTTCTGTTTTTACTTCAAATAATCAGAAACATTCAGAAGATTGTTGCTCTGCGAAACAAAAAAGGCGAATTTTTGATGGCCGTTGGGCCGAGATAGACATAGGCGCAGAGCGTATTAAAACAAGCTATGCATTTAAATCACTGCTAGATGCTGGGGCCTCTTTGAGCTTTGGTTCCGACGGGTGTGTCGCGCTAATTAATCCGTTAGCCGGTATTTATGCGGCAGTGACGATGGTTGGTGGTGACGTACTGTATTCTCAGTAATGTACGGAAAATAATGTAACACCGGCTGAACGACTAGCGATAGCGTTCGGATAGGCTGAACTATCCGTAAGAAACGGCGTCTGAAGCTAGCGGCAAGCGGTTCTAGTTATGAGCCTAGGCTTACCACCGACGTAGCGCAATGCTAGTTGCTTTTAACATAGACACGAGGGGTGACACCGGTCCAACGCTTGAACGCTCTGAAAAAAGAGGTTGGCTCAGAAAAGCCAACGCTCTCGGCTACTTGCTCGATGCTCATGCTGGCCCGGCCTAGGTTAAATATCGCCGTGTCTCGTCGCAAATCATCCTTAATCCGACGATATGAGCTGCCTTCTTCTCGTAGCCTTCTGCGCAGCGTTGCTGTGGTCATGCACAGTTCACTGGCTATCGATTCAAATTCAGGAAAATCAGCCGCCACGTAAGCATTTATCATCTTCGATATCTTTATCACGGCGCTATTTTCCGAACTTGAAAGTGACATCAGCTGTAACACTGGTAACTGTAAAAACTGATCTAACGTTCTTTCAGTTTGAATATTCGGCAGAGCTAGATAACTAGCTGGAAAGCAAAGAGAGAATTGTGGCTGACCGAACTTGATTGAAGTCTTAAACAAAAAATTATATTCATTCGCGTAGTCTGGCTGCTCATGCGCAAAGGTTGCCGTTTGCAGCAGTAACGGCTGCCCTATAATCCAACTAAATAGTCGATGAGCTATACCCAACATCACAAATGATAGAAAATTATTGGGATCTCGCATCCCAATCTTAGGTCTAATAACATTGCGTGTTTGGTCTGCTTTTTTATCAAGGGCTATCTCGATACAATCTGTCATGATATTACTGAACTTGATGCTCCTCTGAATGAATTCGCCGAGAGTCGGGCAGTTGACACAAGCGCGCGTCATCATTGCGAAAGTGCCTATTTTCCCAGGCTTATCTAGAAAACCGCAAAACTCATCTTCCATTAGAATCATTACTTGCCGAGCGAAGTTATTGTAATCGTTCGCCGAGAGCCGGGCTTTATCCTGTAACAGAAGCTTTTTTGATATGCCACAGTTCGACAATATTCGATCACCGTCGTAGCCGCGATGGACCGCTGATTCAAGTATGACTCGCACATAGCGAATAGGTACTGTTGTGATTTTCAAGACTAAGGGCCGCGCTGTAAGTAGCTAAGTTTGGGAACATGTAGTAAACGTTTGCGCATCGTCTATGTCAATGAATATAAATAGACTAGTGATCGTGCTTTGTTTTTAGCTGTTGAAAGATAGAGTCACCAAAATTTTACGTTTGGGTCACTGAAAAGCCAGTGCCGATTCGAGGATAATACTCTTATACAGTGAAGCTGATTTCCCTTTTACCCTAGGAGTATGAAATGTCCTTAGATTTTGATAGCGCGCGATTGCGTAACCCAGACCTCAATTCAGAACATGAAGAATGGCGTTATAGCTTACGAAAGTTTTTGGATAAAGAAGTCGCTCCCTATATGGACGAATGGGACGAGGCCGGAAAAATTCCAGATTTTATGTGGGCAAAAGCCGCCGACTTTGGCTTACTGCAACTCGGTTATCCCGAAGAATACGGCGGTATATCTGAGGGGATTGATCAGCATCATATGAGCATTGTCAGCGAAGAACTCGGCCGAATTGGGTCTGCTGGGGGCATTGCAAGCACATTATTAGTGCATGGTATTGGCTTACCACCAGTGGTGAATTTCGCAAGTAAAGAAGTAAAGCAAGAGGTCATTGCCGCGGTTCTATCCGGTAAAAAACGTATTTCTCTCGGTATCACAGAGCCCTCTGGTGGATCTGACGTGGCTAATATCAAAACAACAGCCCGAAGAGATGGAGATCACTACGTAGTAAACGGCAGCAAGACATTTATTTCAGGTGGTCTCGGCGCTGACTGGATTAGTACGGCTGTGAGAACCGGCGGCGAAGGAGCCGGCGGTATCCAATGTTGTTAATAGCTAGCGATTTAGAGGGGGTCGCACGTACCGCGCTCGATAAAAAACAGGGCTGGTGGTGTTCTGATACGGCGACAATCTATTTTGATGATGTTAGGGTGCCAGCCGTCAATCTAATTGGCCAAGAGGGCATGGGCTTTGCCGTTATTATGAATAATTTTAATAGCGAACGACTCGGTATGATCGTTAATATGGAGGCCTGTGCGCGGTGTTGTTTGAACGAGGCTGTAAATTGGGCAAAGGAGCGGGTTACGTTTGGCAAGCCGTTATCTAAACGCCAAGTGATTAGGCACAAAATCACCGCCATGAAACAACGTATCAATGCGACTCAAGCATACACACAACATATCACCAGAGAGATTATGGCAGGGCACTCTAACTTCGCTGATCTGGCGTTGTTGAAAGTGCAAGCGAGTGAGACAATGGAGTTTTGTGCTCGAGAAGCGAGTCAGATATTAGGCGGTGCAAGTTATTTACGTGGCTCAAAAGTTGAGCGTATCTATCGTGAAGTAAGGGTTAATGCTATCGGCGGCGGCTCTGAAGAAATAATGCGCGATCTTGCGGCCAGTCAATATCAGCTTTAAGACGGCCTCGATAAATTAAGCCTATACGCTTGATAATGGCAGGCAGCGGCTTCAATAGTAGGAATCAAAGCATCCGCTGATTCACTTTTTTATGATGCCATTAACTACTTTATTCTCTCAAACGATAGTCAAGCAAGGCTGTCAAAATTATTATTCAGCCCCAATGGTTACTTTGACTAATGAAAAACATAGAAAAACCAAGCCTAATCCCGCAACCTCCTACTAGGCCCGTTATAGGCAATCTGCATCTTATAGAGCAGAAACATGTCGTCGCGAGCTTAATGAAATTGAGCAAAACGTATGGCGGGATTTTTCGTATGTCGCTGTTTAAACGAAATCTTCTAGTCGCCAGTTCACAAGAAATTGTGAACGAGCTGAGTGACACAACGCGTTTCGAGAAAATCGTTTCTGGGCCCTTACTAGAATACCGTGCAATTGCCGGTGACGGTTTGTTCACTGCTCATACTCGTGAGCCCAATTGGGGCAAAGCTCACCGTATTCTGATGCCGGCTTTCGGCCCGCTTGGTGTGCGAGAGATGTTTGACCAAATGCTCGAAATCGCAAATCAAATGTTTTTGCGGTGGGAAAGATTTGGCCCAGAAGCTACGATCGATGTAAGCGAAGATATGACTAGGCTTACCCTCGACACCATCGCGCTATGCGGTTTCGGTTATCGGTTTAATAGTTTTTACCAAGAAGATTTACACCCCTTCGTCACCTCTATGGTAGGGGCCTTAGAAGAGGGAACAAATCGTGTTCGGCGGCCTGACTTTGTGCAGCCATTTATGGTGAAAACGAATAACGCCTATAAAGCTGATATAGAGTATATGCGTCAAATTGGACAAGAACTGATCGATAAGCGGCGAGAAGCGCCGTCCACAGAGGGATTTACCGATTTATTGTCGCGTATGTTAGCGGCTGTTGATCCCGAAAGCGGCGAAAAACTTGACGATGAAAATATGATCTACCAAATGGTCACATTTTTAATTGCAGGCCACGAAACAACGTCCGCGACATTATCTTTTGCGATTGAGTTTCTACTGCATAACCCCGACGTATTAAAGCAGGCACGCGAGGTTGTAGACAATGTTTTAGGCACCGAGACACCGCGCTTTGAGCACTTGCAGCACCTCACATATATCGAACAAATTTTGATGGAAACCCTGCGACTCTGGCCACCCGCACCGGCGTTTACGGTGCGGGCGATAGAGGATACCTTGCTGGCAGGTAAGTATGAAGTTACTCGCAGGGACCCTATCACGGTATTAATCCCCAGCTTGCACAGAGATCCCAGTGTATGGGGCGACGCCCCTGAAAAATTTGACCCTGACCGGTTCGCTACTGAACAAGCAAAAAAGCTTCCGCCTAACGCATGGAAACCTTTTGGCAATGGCGCGCGTGCCTGCATTGGTCGGCCATTCGCGATGCAAGAGGCACAACTAGTTCTTTGCATGATGCTGCAAAGATTTGATTTTGAATTTGTTGATCCAAATTATGAGCCGATGATCATCAATCAAGCTAGCTTGAAGCCGGGCAATCTAAAGATAAAAGCGCGGGCGCGTATCCTAGCTAAAGATCTAGACACACCTAAGTCTAAAGGCACGACGACACCCGACGTCAGAACCGCAAAAACACAGAATAAAGTCGACGCTTCTGTGCCGTCAACGAAAAATCTAACTGCGCTGACGATTGCCTATGGAAGTAACGCTGGTTCAGCCGAAGCATTCGCTCAAAAACTAGGCCAAGACGCACCATTTTATGGTTTTGCGCCGTCAGTCATACCTTTAAATAAGCTGGTTGATAAGCTACACGAGACCAAAGCACTTGCTGTGGTCACCGCCTCCTACGAGGGACAGTCGCCGGATAACGCCAATAAATTCATCCCGCATATCCAAAGCGATGACATTGATCATTTAACGGATATCAAGTTTAGCGTGTTTGGATGTGGTAATCGTCAATGGGCGAGGACATACCAGGCGATTCCCACGCTGGTGGACGCGGCGCTTGACGCCGCGGGTGCTGAACGCATTACACCTCTCGGCGCTGGCGATTCAGGCGGTAACTTCTTTGCGGCATTTGAACAATGGTCTGCTGATTTCTGGCAAAACCTTTGCATTCATTACGGCAAAGAACTGCCAATCGCGCCCCGATCCTCGAGCATAGAGGTCGAGTATGTTGCTGAGCACCGCGCCTCAAACCTTAATATTAAAGGAATGGCCCTTGGCGAAGTTCTAGCCAATGAATGTCTGGTTGATATGTCATTTGCTAATGCTCGGGCAAAAAACCATCTACAGATAAAGCTTCCTGCACATATGTCATATTGTACCGGTGATTATCTTGATGTGCTGGTAAGTAATTCGAGCGATCAGGTCAAACGAGCATTACGCCGCTTTGGTCTCAGCGCCGACCTCTTGATTTCGTTGCAAGGACAGCAGAGTAGCTTGCCGAGTGATCGACCGATAAGTTGTTCAGACCTGCTTGCCAATTATGTAGAGTTGGCTCAGCCCGCAACGCGTAGTCAGATTATCGCGATGCGAGGCAAAACAAAATGCCCAATAGGGGCCGCACAATTGCAGCAACTCGCAGACGATGATTTTGAGACCAAAGTTATTCAAGAGCGTTTGAGTGTCATCGATATTTTAGAGCAGACCCCAGCGTGTGAGCTTTCATTTGAGGAGCTATTAAATATGCTGCCGCCTATGCGTTCGCGACAGTATTCAATTTCTTCTTCGCCAATGGTTCAGCCTGACAACGTGTCGCTGACGGTAGCGGTGGTCGACGCGCCCGCGTGGTCAAAAAGAGGGCACTTCAAAGGGCTGGCCTCATGTTTTCTGGCCGAACGATCGCCGGGCGATAGGCTTTCCGTCGCTGTGCGCCCGGGGCCGCAGCATTTTAAGTTACCGGAAGATGCTTTAAGACCCATAATAATGGTTTGTGCAGGTTCGGGTATTGCCCCTTTGCGAGGGTTTATACAACAAAGAAAAGCTCAGCCTGACAATGGAATAACGACCGGCCCAATTCACTTATTTTTTGGTGTTAGCCATCCAGAGTGTGATTTGCTCTATAAAGATTACTTTCAATCATTGGTAGCAAGCAAGCTGATCCATACGCACTTCTCTTTTTCCAAAAAAACCGACGGGGCAATTAAGTATATTCAAGACAAATTATGGTCTGAGAGGGCGCAAATCGGAGAGTTACTTGATG
>JAESTB010000064.1 GCA_016763815.1 Arenicella sp. | reverse complement strand
AGATTCAGGTGGCCCAGTAAAATCACTTGCAAGGCATTGATCTGTTTTGTCTATTTGCTTTCAAAATGAATTTTTAATCAGCAATTCAGATTAAATGTTGACTGATATTAGTTTTCTGAGATACCTCAATATAGAGATGCAGCGCTGGTATCTGTGTCGCCTGTTGCTAAGTAAGGTCAAATGGTTGTCTTCTTTGGTCAAGCCCTGATGTTGGTAAATCCTCATACTGAAGTCTGATTTCATTATGAACGCTTTGTTTGTGGTGATGCTAACTGAGATTGAGGATGAGTTATGGTTTGGTATAAAAATAATGTTTATATGAAAGGTTGTGTGTTGTTAATGACATCACTAGCAACCTTAACGGTAAATGCACAAATTGAGGAAATCGTTGTTACTGCGCAAAAGCATGCGCAATCGGTGAATGATATTGGCATTACCGTGAATGCTTTTACTGGTGAGCAATTAAAACAAAAAGGTGTGGTTTCGGCTGAAGATATTGCGCTGCTTACACCTGGCTTGACGGTTAACGAATCCGCCGCAACAGGTGTGCCTTTATACACCATTCGGGGGGTGGGTTTGCAAGACTATTCGACTGCGGCATCATCCACCGTTGGCTTGTACTTTGATGAAGTGGCTGTTCCTTACACCGTAATGAGTCGGGGGTTATTGCTGGATGTTGAACGGGTGGAGGTATTAAAAGGCCCCCAAGGCGATTTGTATGGGCGTAATACCACCGCTGGACAAATTAACTTTATCAGCAAGAAGCCATCCGAAGATTTTTCCGCTGGCGTTACTATGAGTTACAGCAGTTTCCAAACAGTTGATGTTGAAGCGTATTTAAATGGCGGTATCTCCGAGGCTGTGAACGGTCGACTAGCGATTAAAACCACGCAATCTGGTAAGGGTTGGCAGCAGAGCCTAACTCGTGATGATGAATTAGGTAAAAAAGACGTTACAGCAGTACGTGCGATGTTTGATATTCGCTTTAATGATGCGGCTAATTTATTGTTAAATTTTCATTACGTGGATGATCAATCCGACAATAAGGCCAATACCGCGTACGACGGTAGGCAAAGCGTGTCGGGTGATCTTAATGAATTTTCAGCTCCTTACACACCATTGGGCGACTATTTGTTTACCAATAGGACACCACCTTGGTATTCAACGGGTGATAATCGCGCGGCTGATTGGACAAATTCGTATACTGACCCACAAGGGCGGGTGTTTGATTTGCGCCCAAAGCGTGACAACCAATTACAAGGTGTGTCGGCGAAATTTGAGTGGGTGGGTGACTCTATTAGCTTTACCTCGATCACCGGTTATGATGAATTTGAACGAACCGAAACCAACGATTGGGATGGTGGGTTTTTTGTTGATTCAAGTAATATTAATACTACGGATTTAAACGTATTGTCACAGGAGTTACGCCTTAGTGGCGAAACTGATGATCTGCTATGGATCGCCGGTGTTTATTATTCGGACGATGAGTTGGATGAATTTTATAATTATTTCCTCTCTGATTCGGTATTTGGTAATGGCTCAATCCCGTTTTCAGTTTCGCCATTTCAGTTTGCACCGATACTCCAATTGCACACACGTTACCGTCAAGAGACTGAGTCAAAGGCGTTGTTTGGTCATGTTGAATGGCAGAGGACAGACAGCTTGCGATTAACCGCAGGATTGCGCTATACCGAGGAACAACGTTCTTGGTCAGGTTGTACCTTCGATGCCGGGGAAGGAAGTTTGTCAGGATTTTTGAATTTTGCCTTTGGCTCCAGCTTGACTCCGGGCCATTGCGGCACCATTGATGATGATCCAAACTCGCCTACGTTTATATTCTCTTTATTGGGATTGCCGAATGTGAATGATGCTTTTCATATTTACCAACAAACCATAGACACCAATAAGTGGATGGGGAAAATTGGCATAGATTACGCATTAAACGACGATATTTTGTTGTATGCAAGCTATTCAAATGGTTTCAAGTCGGGCGGTTTTAACGGCGCAAACTCGAATACAACTCGGCAATTACAAGCTTATAAAGAGGAGCAACTTGATTCGATTGAATTGGGGCTCAAGGCAACGCTGTTGGATGGCAACATGCAACTGAACGCGGCGATATTTGATTACGACTATGAAGATAAGCAAGAACAAGATTTAGCGGTTACCTTTGTAGGTAATATTTCTGGTTTGACGAATGTACCAAAATCGTCTATTAAAGGCGCGGAATTAGACTTGCAATGGCTAATTGCCAATGGTTTATCGATGACTTTAGGCGTTGCGTATTTGGATACGGAAATTAAACGTTTTAGAGCCACTTCACGTAACAGTGTTTTTCCAAATAGAATCACCTTTGATGCGTCTGGCTTAGATTTAGCTCAATCACCGGAGTGGCAGCTGAGCGCCAACATTGAATATTCTTGGGTGCTGAATAACGGCTGGGAAATGTTTGTTGCATCGGATGTGAACTACAAGGACAGTACGACTGGTGGGGTGGACTCAGCCAACGCTACCGACAGTTACACTGTGGCGAACTTGAGACTTGGATTGGGTTCTGTCGATAGTCAGTGGCGGGCAATATTATGGAGTCGAAACGTTACCGATGAGTATTATTATCCTGCGGCGTACCAAGGAGGAAATGGGCCATTTGTCCGTAGTGTTGGAATGCCTCGTACCGTTGGTATAACCGTTTCGTACGACTTTTAGAATTCCACATCAACAGTGACTGCCGAGGATGATTCACGTCAGTCACTGCTTGGTTATTAGTTAGGTAAATAAGCAGCGGGTGTTAAATGAAAAAAATAGTAATGTTGAAGCTGATTGTTGTCGGTGTTGTTGGTTGGGTAAACGTTTATGCCAAACATACATCAGTAGAAACTGCCGACACAGTATTTATAAATGGCCGAATTTACACATTAAATGAAGCCGAGCCTTGGGTGGAAGCAGTTGCGATCAAAGAGCAACGGTATGTGGCGGTGGGGACAGAAAAAGAGGTTAAGCAATGGATTGGCCCAACCACCATGGTAATCGATTTAAAAGAAAAAATGGCGATGCCAGGCATTAATGATGCGCACACCCATTTGTATGGTGGTCTTAAAAGTTTGTATTATTGTAATTTTGATCCGAGTTCAAATTTAACGCAAATCAAGATCCGTCTTCAGCAATGTGTTGAGGATAATCCTGAGCAAAAGATGATTATGGGCGGCTATTGGGTCAGCAGTTTCTTTGATGACAATAACATTGAATCGCCGAAAGCGTGGCTAGACCAAATTGTTGGTGCAGATGTTTCGGTAATATTGTCTGATGACTCAGGGCATAATGTCTGGGTTAATTCCGCAGCGCTTAAGGAAATCGGTTATAAGCGAGACACGATCGACCCTTTGGGTGGCACCATTCTTCGAGATAAGGCTGGCGATCCAACAGGTTTGTTGTACGAAGTAGCCGCACAGAATATTGAAGCGTTTTTTCAAGACCGTTGGCCACAATCGGCTCGAGTAGACGGCTTGAAATATACAATTTCCGAGATTAACCGATACGGAATTACTGGCATTAAAGATGCATCAACCGGATTTGGGGATTTACAAGCTTTGTACGGTATTGATAAATCAGCAGGCCTTACTGCGCATGTCGCCACCTCATTATTCACACCCTATGGGCCACGAAATAAAGCATTAGACTATGACTTTTATGACGATTTATCTGCCTCTAATGCGTCGGTAAATTTGCACACTAAATTCATTAAATTTTTCCTAGACGGTGTGCCTACTTCGTCACGTTCAGCGGCAATGTTAGCGCCTTATAAAATGGATCATAAACATACGGGGGCAACCGTAAGTAATACTGGCATGTTGCACTTACAAGGTGAGCTGCTGATTAATGATTTAATCGAATTGGATAAGCGTGGTTTTACCATAAAATTACACGCGGCGGGTGATCGTTCAGTTAGGGTGGCTTTGGACGCTATAGAGAAAATGCGCAAGGCCAATAACAATCAACTTAAAATGCACGAAATAGCGCACGCAGGGTTTATCAGTGATGCAGATTTAAGCCGTTTTGAACAGTTGAATGTGGCGGCGGATATTTCACCATACCTCTGGTTTCCTTCGCCAATTATCGACAATATCGTCAGTGTACTCGGCTCGTTAGGGCAGCATTATATTCCCAACCGAAAGCTTCTACAAAATGATGCCACTATTATTGCAGGCTCTGATTGGCCTTCGGTGTCATTAACGCCAAACCCTTGGCCAGGCATTGAAGCAACAGTGACACGTAAAAATCCATTCAAAGAAAGTGCTGATATTTTTTGGCCCGAACAGCGTTTGAGTTTAGAAGAAACACTCAAAATATTTACCGTTAACGGTGCCAAGGCACTTACCATGGAGGGTCAAACAGGGGCGATTAAACTGGGCTTGTTTGCGGATTTTATTGTGTTGAAAGATAATTTATTTGAAATACCAAAAGAAAAAATCAGTGATACAGTGATTGAGCAGACTTGGTTTAAGGGTGAGCAAGTGTGGAGTACAAGCACACAATAATTTGGTATTAGTAGGTGCTTCCAGACTCTAGGTGCATTCATCGCTAAAAGTGAGTGTGCCTAGCTTATCTAGGCTTAATCTAAAATCTTAACTGAGGCTCTTAAGCTCTAACGGCTGTGACTTCTCAAACTACTGTCGCTTCTCATCCAATAGCGTTTGCACTAAATTCTCTGGTTTAAGCATGATTGGACTGTAATTAACGTCATAGTATGAGAATTTTAATAGCGGGTGCAGGAATTAGCGGGTTGACGGCGACGCTGTGTTTATTGCGTGCTGAGCACGATGTGCACCTAGTCGAGCAAGCGAGCCAATTTAGTGAGTTTGGCGGTGGTTTGCAATGTGGTGCAAAAGCCGTTCGGGTGTTTGATTATTTGGGAATTTTACCTGTCTTAGAAAGCGTTAGCATTGCTGCCGTATGATTTTCGTGACTATGCTGTAGTCATACTTAGTCACAGCAGTTCACTATAGGCTTGATAAGTCGAGTCGCTAAAGCCTATTTGATGTTGATGATACCGTAAATCGAGGTACCCATCTCATCACCCATAACTAGCGTCAATATATATCAAAGGGTGGGTATTGTTCTTAATGCGGGTGTCTTTGTAAGAACAATTAGTAAGAACGTTCCTTAGCTCAATTTAATACCCAGCTAAAGTAAGCGGGCACGGCTTGCTCCTTACATGACGCTGGATGGTGGCCGCTAGAATAAAAGGTTTAATCAACTGACGTCATATTCAGCATGAGCAGAGCGACTTGGTTGCCATTAGTTATTCATGCCAGTTCTATCGAGTTGATGCGCTCAAGTAAGCTTGCGCAAAGGAAGTCTCGTACTGCGCGGACCTTAGATGTGTAGCGCAAGTCGCTGTGATACACCACCCATATATCACCCATATGTAAGGGCTCCGAAATGCGCACCAGTTCTGGAATAGTCTCGGCCAACAAGCAAGGTAAGCTGGCGACTCCGACGCCTTGGAGGGCCAAGTCACGTTGCAACAGGACGTTATCAAAATATCCGATGGCAGTAAGGTGATCGAATCCATGGCGGGGCTTCCAAGTGTCCGGAGAGCCCCAAGCAAGCATCCCTGACGTAGTGTCTAGACTATGCGGTTTACAGTGGTCAATATGATCTTGTGTCGCGTAAGCCGCCATATAGAATGCTCCTATGTTCCTGCCTACTAGGTCTTCTGGTGGGTGGGCGGCAATACGAATTGCGACATCGGCTTCGCGCTTCATTAGGTTTGCGGGGCGATAACTTAAATCTACTTGTAGCTGAATGTTGGGGAACTGTTTCCGAAATGAGGGCAGATCAAATAATAAATTCGAGTGGGAAAAAAAATCTATAGAAGAAATTTTGACTACCCCTCTAAGTTCAGCATCGCGCCCCGTAACCATGCGCCCAATACCTTGAACGCTCTCTTCCAGCTCCAGTGCGCCTTGGCGCACATCCTCCCCTGCGCGTGTTAATGATAGCTTCTGGCCGCGCCTCTCGAACAATCGCGCACCTAATTCTAGCTCTAACGCGTCAAGTTTTCTGAGTACGGTTGAGTGGCTGGTGCCCAAGCTGGTGGAGGCGGCACGAATTGATGGCGCGCGCGCAACGGCAAGAAAAAATCGATAATTATCCCAATCCATAGCGGTCTTTTTATGAACCATAATTTTATATATAGAGTATTTACTGTCATTAATTAGACCAATATAGTTCTCCTCAAGTTGTTTCTCAACTTATTCACTAACAAAAAAATTAGGACTTATATGCTAACAATTTTAATTTGTCTCTTGATCGTCATGGTTATGCCCCTTGCGCTCGCAATATCGACCGTGCCTTTTCGGGCTTCTCAATTTGGAAAACCAGATCTTCAGCAACCTCGCAGACAGGCAGAGCAGTTAGTTGGCGTAGGCTATCGGATCTATGCTGCTCAGAAGAATGCTTGGGAAGCATTGTTGTTGTTCAGTGCTGCTCTAGTGTTTGCGTCGCTAGCGGGGCTTGACTTCAAAGACTTGATGAACGCCGCAATCGTTTTTGTCGCTGCTCGTATACTACATGCCGCGTTCTATATCTTAAATATTGGACCGTTGCGATTTATTGCGTTCCTGGCATCAGTTGGCTCGATTGGCTGGATTGTCGTGACAGCGTTTAAATCACTATCGTAAGTTAATGGCTGAACTTGCGAATCAATACCACGCGCACGTAGAGGTAGATGCTGACTACCTCCACGTGTATGGGGAAAGGGCATTGCCTTTCGCCCCGAAAGTGTTGGTGTTTGACAAATTAGAGGCTGTTCCACAGCAATTTTTGATAGTGTCGCGAACTCTATCTCAATTGGTTGAGATTTTAGCGAGGATAGAGGTACTGGATGGCTATGTGTTGTTCGCTGGTGAGTTCGATAACGCACTGACGATACAGGTCGGCATTATCGGGCAAGAAAACTATCCTCATGTTAACGATAGTGGTGAACCACAAGGAACAAAAATTGTATATGGGCGGCGCTGGTTAATTGAGGATTCAACTCCAACCTCTGAAGTTATTCAAACAGCATTGTTGGCACTACAAAAAGCCCGCGAACACGAGCTTAGAGAAAAGCTCAGCATTGAGTTTGATCAAGAAGGTCATAGAGCAACGCCGTTTAATTCGCACCAAGATACACCATTGATGGCGCGGGCCGACTCGGTTGTGACGAGCTCTAATCTGGATACCATAGAGCAGGCAGTATCGAGAGTAAGCTTTGATGGGCGTGCGATCAACTTGGTCAGTGTAAAGTCAATCAGTGAATCTGTACTGCTCGTCTGTTTAAGACTCGAGCTAGAAACACAATCAGCTCAACTATTTGGTTTTACTGAACTAAATGATCGAGATATTAGCCTCCTCTGCTACCAGAAAAACACTAACGCCCTACTGCATGAGCTTGTTGAACATCTAATTGTGTTGAGTAATCGATTCATTGCGGAAAATTTTCGGTTTGAAGGCTTCAACCGGTTTAGCCATAAATTAAATCCCATTGCGATCGCTAAGTTCTCATTCGACAGTCGGCGGCCTGTTTCAGTTAGCCGTGATTTTGCGCCGTATTTTTCGAGTATGAGTTACCACGTTGATTCAGGTAAAGCACCCGCCTACAATTCGGGGCTGTTAGGTCAACATCAATTGCAACAGATTGAACAGCATGATGTGACGCAAGGCTTTCTGCCTAAATCAGAAGTATAACGATTGTCGTCGAGCCTAATTTGTACTAGGTTGGTTTACTTGCACACATTGATTTGGGAGTTTTCGTACTCGTTCGGAGTTTGATAGTCTAATGTTGCATGGCGCCTTATGCCGTTATAGTAACGGATGTATTGGTTAACGTCATTGATAATTCCCTCGCGGATTAGATAGATCACATTGGCGAGCCACTCATATTTCGGTGTACAAATAGGTGTATCGGTCGTTCTATTACTTTAAGGAGATTAATGGATGAGCTCCTCCTGAGAGAATGACCAACCAATACCTGCAGAAAAAGAATCCGACAAACGATGTTTTAGATTCTTTTCGCTATACGCTTTGTAATATTGGTCTTCATCACGTAGCAATTCAGCTCTAGACGGTGCTGACATTGATGCAATTCTAACCGGCCTTAGCATCAGCCCGGAAAGCTAATAGGCGTTGAAGCACGCGCGGTCAATAATGACAACAGAAGTACCATAGACCCTACTTTAGAACTAATGATATTCACTTTGATATAGGTACCCCTACCTTACCACGAGGACAGTGGCATCTTTTTTTACAAAAGTATTATTATTGATTACAGTGCGATGCTTTACCCAAAGAATCGATACTAACTTTTTGAACACGCCGGCTTGTGAGTCGAGTCGCTAAAGCCTATGAGATGTTGATGATAGCGTAATTTAAACTCTCGACTATAGTCTCTAAGTAGTAAGCACTTTTAAGCCTGTCTGAAAACGTTTTTTGCTAAATCGATGCCGATAATTGTATTATTGCTCACGGTAGATACCTCGTATGTTGAAGTTGACGAGTCCTTATTTTGGCACATTGATGCCGTAAATCGAGGTATCCATCGCATCACACACGTTAAGACCAACACCAACTTGTTGATCTATATTAAAGCTAGTTATGGATATCCAGCTTAGTTGCTGATACTCATAAGCAATATTTTAAGTCCAACATCAATTAGAGTAAGTAAGGAAGAAAATGAAAAAGCTAATCTCACTTTGCATTTTTGCAACTATTTCGACCTCAGTCAGTGCGTTTGAATCTAAGGATTTGAACGGAACCTGGTGTTTTTATGAACAAGAAGGAGCCGGTAATACCGTTGCAGAAAAGGTCACCATCACGTTGAATGAAGATGGCACTTATAAGTGGTCAGATGTGTTCTGGAAACAAGATGGTACGTGGTCGGTGGAGGATAATAAATTAATCATGTCAGATGTCGGTTCTCACAAGTTAGTTACCGTCACCGCCGACAAAGTTGAAATGACTCGCGGCAGCACCATGCGAATGCGCAAAGGATCCTGTTCATAAACGATTCAATTGGTGTGGCATAAATGGGGACAGCCCCCAAAGGGGCTACGTTTTGCTAGAGGTTCCACTATATGGAACTTCTAGCATTATATGCCGATGGGCTGTTGATAGTTTTAGGGCGCCGTTTTAATGCTCTCGGTTCTCTTCAGCTCCTTAATGTGCCTGTCCCGGTTAGCATTCTATTTGAAGCTAAATAACTTGTTCACCAGCTTTGATAATGCTCTTTGCTAGTGGTTTATAATCGCCTGATTTAGGAATAATCCAAAGCGAAAAATCTGCCAATTCTTCGGCTAGTGCCTTCTGCAAAGAGTCTTCAGATAATGCAAAGCCCTTACCAACTACCGCGATGGCAATAGCCGGTATTTCTGGGTGATGCTTAACTGCTTTCTTCGCTATCCATGCTTTTTTAATTTTGTCACTTTCCTTAAGTTTTGCAATAACAGCCTGAACAGTTTCATGATTTAGGTCCACTTTTTCCAGCGTGTCACCTGGGTTGAGTCGCTCTCGCTCCGCATCAGCTTCTTGTAAGGCTTGGTCGGCATTTTCAGCTCTAGATCGCCACTTTTCAGCCTCGTCAGGTTTGCCAGCCTCCGTTAGAAACTGAAACGCATTGGCACAAGCATTATACGCCAACTCTGGCGACGACAAGGCTTGCTCAAAAAGCGCTAAACATTTATCGTCTTTGTCGGCCATCAGATAACAAGCTAACAAGTACGCTGCTTCTTCACTTTCTGGCTTCCTAGCTCTGTATTGCATGAGTAGCTTAATAGCCTCTTTTTGCGCCCCAAACTCACCTTCAAGTTGTGCGCGTTGCCACAGGTCTTCCTCATTTAACTCATCAACTTCTCTAGATCGAAAATCAAATAAGGCAGTGGTGCTTTTCGTCACATATTCATAGCGCTCCTTCCAAGCATCGGCATTATGCTCGAACCACTCGTTATCAAATTCATTGATAACTTTTAAATATTCTTCTGCTAGCCATATTTTGGCCGCATTTTCATCCGTCGTCTTAGGCAAATTAGCTGGCACCTTCAACGCTCTAAGCCTGTCTTTTAGCGATGGGTGGGTGTCTGACATATCGGTATTTACCAATATTGCTTGGTCCAGGTGTTCTTGAAGTTTAGGGTCTCTATTAGTTTTTAAAAAATCATGCAACCCGGCCCATGGCAACACATCTGGGCTCGGCTTAGTATCAGCACGCTTGAAGTAGGTTTGCCAATAGTGTTCTTCTAAATATGGCGCAACCACATGAACATTAATCAAGGCATCAGCGATCGCTTGATTATTGGTCAGTGATGCCGCCATCGCATCAGCCTCATATTCATTATTACGAGCTAAAGGAAATGAATACGCCGAAAAACGAGGGGCATACCAACTAAAAAACTTAGCCATTATTCGCGCACCCACATTATCTTGCTCTAACAACCCGTTCATTAGACGAGCCCAACTTTCACGTATCCGGTATATCCGTCCACTGAACTTAGAGTGATTACCAGATAAATGACCAAGCTCATGCGCTACGACGCCTCGAACTTGATCCGAGGTTAATGAAAGCATCAGTTCTAGTCCAAGAAATAAAGTGTTTTTCTGCCAACCCAATAAACCTAGCCTCGGCGTTTGTAATACTGCCGCATTCATTTCTGGTGTAAGTAACACCGTATGAATTTTAAGGCTGTCTAACTCTTTACTCAGCGCATCTAATTCTTTAAAAACTTCAGGAAATCTATCGCGGGTCATCTCATACCCTTTTGGTGCTTCAAGCTTTACCCAAAGAGAACGTACCATGACCCAAATCATAGGTATTAAGACAAAGATCAACTTCTTTTTAAGCAATAATATAAGCAACGCAGGACTAAGGTAAGCCAAGGCTCCGAGCCCGCTTATGGTTACGGCAACAATAGTAATCATCCCTATAATCACTAGATATCCAAGCAAAGCAAAGAGCCTCAATTTGAATTTGTACCGTGAGAAATTTTTTTCAGCAAGAGCATCCGCTCTCTTTACATGCTCTTCGAATTCTAAGTAATCCATTTTATTTTTATCCCATTTTTATTTAAATGAGGTGATGCCTTTTTGTGTCAATTCTATGGCGATATTATATCGTACGATAAAGAGACCGACGGGACTTAAACGCACTCGACAACACTTTTTATATCTCGCGGTTGATGGCATAAAATTTAAAGTTAACAACAATCGAGACAAAAACATTATCCCTGCGAAGGCAAAAAGACGTGTTGAAGAGATTAAGAAGAGTATCGGTCGCTATTTCGCCCGACTGGATCAAACAGAGCCAGACTCGCTATTAACTTGTTAGTGCCAAAGAGTGGTAGAGAGCCTCTGGCGTATGATCCAGAGGACCAACACCTTGGCCAAGATCTAGTTGCCGATTGATTAGTGTGCGCAGATATAGTT
>JAESTB010000063.1 GCA_016763815.1 Arenicella sp. | reverse complement strand
GTTTGTTCATTAGAGCAAATTGATTTGTCTTTCTCGATTGATGATCATACGGATAACAGTGGTATCAGTTGCGCGCAGGGAGCAATGCATCAGTTTGACGTCAGTGTAAATGGCACATTTGTTGGTATTTTATCGTTTGCGACACCGAGTACTGGTCCAGCAGTGCCACCAACTCCACCTCGATCTGAAACCATCACAGTGGGTGGAAGCTATTCATTTTCAGCTATTAGTGGCGCAGGTTCGTCCTCTGATGATTATGTGATTCGCGTAGAAGCAACCACATCGGTTTGCAATCCTGGAGGTAACTACCGTTTTATACCGAGCCCGGTTGGAACTATAGATCTTTTTGGAAATACTACTTGTTCCTAAGGTACTATTTTATTTCCGATGTCGCCATCTCTTAATGACGCAGTAATAAAGTCAGTACTAACGTGCTGACTTAGGTTTTACTTAGCTTGTTATTTGGGAGGTATCCATATGTCTAAGTAGTACTATTACTTACCCCCTAGGTTGTTTGGGTAGTTCAGACATACAGTTTTATTAATTTGGTTTTGTCAAAATTAGAGTAATTAAAAAATCATCTTTGGCAAATCGAAAAATAATTAATGCTCAGCAATGTAGTCAAGCTTGTCTTATTTTTAAAATAAGTGAACCATGGAATTTCATCTATTCGTCGAGCAACAACATAATGACAGGCACAATACCCGCTACAGAGTCTTTAAGCTTTACAGCTCGCGAACAGTTATTGGTCCTATTTAACTCGTTAGGTACAGAATCAACACATGCACCAATAAAGTAGCCTTGGTTCACGAATGATGTCTGTAAACTATTACTTATTAAGATCGTTGTATTTGATGCAATAGCGCTGAGTGGCCGTGTACCAAGTAGTGTATCTAACGAATTAATATTCTCATCAGTGGATAGATAGTATCTAATCGTTGAATTGCCTGATGAACCTGCACCTGTGTTACTTATTCGAGTGCTCAGTAAAAATGGTTGGGTAGGCTCCAATAATAATCCATCACCGATTTTTATGTGACCAAACTCTAAATCAGGTTTTAGAGTGCTTATCAATAAGTCCTTCACTGCCCATTGGTCAGAAGCTGCCTTTTGTATGAACTCGATTTGGTTAATGCCAGTTTTCAGCATTGCTTTTGAAAATATGAAATTCGTGCCAAAATTAAAATTTTGGTTTGCACTTACATCGAGAAAGCCAAGGGAGGCACCATTAAGGAATACTTGAATCTCATCTGATGAATTAATATCCCAGCCTCGAACGTCGAGTTTATGATCATTGGTTACAGCGTCCAGATTGAAATTTGCTCGTAAGCCTGTAAATCGAGTTGGTGATTGCCCAGAACCATAGAGACTTGGATTCGTAGCGCCTATAGATAAACTTACGGATTCGATGTACTCAATAGAGATTCCTCGTATACCCCATAAGGCATTGCTTGAATTATCTCTTGGTCGAAACTCAATGACGTTGTTACCCGAAGCTAAGTCGTTTCTGCTGATAATTAACTCATAGCTTCGCTCATCATCACTGGCAAAGAAAGGGGTCGTCAACTTAATTGAATTATTAAGTAAGACCTGCGTGCCATTATCTGTTGCGGAAGTGTTACCCGAGCGAGTAGTAAACTTAACTCGGATATCTCTTTTAAGCGAGTTCGAGGTATAGGTGCTTGGTGTCGGTAAAATATTATTGTTTACGTTAAAGATAAGAGGCAGTTCGCTCACTTTTGCCAGCTGATATCCGTTTCCTACAGGCTGAGCGCTTCCTGCTAAGCGATCGGGGTTTTGAGGGAGCGGGGGAAATGAACCGAGAGATTTTCTACAAGTGTTATCGACTAGGCCTCTTTCAACTTGTATATCTGTTACACCCCAAGTCTCACCTGAGCTTTTCAGACTTAACTTTATCTCGTTTCGCTCCCCAAGTGGTTTTAAATCTGCGTTATCAATACAGATAGTTCGAGTGGCGCTGAGAGAATCCGAGCTAGTTGTTTTTGCAAAACCATATGACTTGTCATTGACCAATATCTCTAGCTCATCGGGGGTATCAATGTCGTACAGCTTAAAGGAGTAACGCATGACCTGTTCAGCGTTAGAATTTAAATTAGCAATAGAAAAAGGTTCATCTGAACTATTGGTACCTATCGTTTCAAATGTTGATAAAGCTCCATTTTCATGTTCACTAGTACCGTACCTCCACCCAAAGGCACCATTAAGGTTATTCTCATTTGCGGGAACATTGAGAAAAATATTCCAAAATGAATCTATGGTCGCCGTTTTTGCTCTTTGGAAATTAGGGTAAAAGAGCTGCCAATTAATAGTCTTGGTGCCATATTTTCTGGAGCTAAAAAATCGATCAGCAGTTTGCCTGATAATATTTAGGACTTGATTTTGGCTCAGCGTTGGGTTGATAGTTTGGAGTTCGGCGAGGTAGGCAGTTACTCTTGGCGTTGCAAATGAAGTTCCAAAATCAGTGATGCCTGTACCAGTAATTTGACCGTTTCCGTCATGAACAAAGTCTGTGTGCGTACTTAATGCCCCTCTAACAATATTCGAGTTGTCAACAGCAGCAACTGCTATCGTACCTGAGAGGCACGCGGGAAAAGACATTACGTGATTATCGGACATCTCAGTGTCACCCTCGTTTCGCGTACTTGTGACAACCGAAACGCCTTGTCTATTCAACCGATCAATTGACTCTCGAATATTTCTTAGGTCAGAGTCATCATTTATAACGCTAGAGTTATCGCAGGGAGTTGATAATGCATAATCAGTGCCCAGACTAAGATTAACGACTCTCACTCCATTCCGCGCGAGAAATGTACCTCTACTGAAATCATCAAGAGCATCGTTCAAATGCACCATACTAGGTTCATATTCTACAGCATCGTGCCTTGTATACATTAAACGATGATCGTCTCCCCTAATTCCCCTCAAGCTATAAATGTTTGTATGCCATTGCTTGACAGCAGAAGAGGTCAGCTCTTTTACAACACTGCCAACCATTACCTG
>JAESTB010000062.1 GCA_016763815.1 Arenicella sp. | reverse complement strand
TAGCGTATAAACTAGGTCGTGAGATCAACCACACGAGGTAAGTCATTATGATCATTAAAGTATTAGGAATCGATTTAGGCAATGGGTATTTTCATGTTCACGCAGCAGACGCAAAGAAGAAGATTTACTAGGACATATATGGATAAAAGAGACAGCAAACATGAATTGAGTGAACGATATTCCAATAAAATGTCGGGTAATAAGCTTTTATCTGCTCTGAGCAGATTTATATATAATGGCAATTCCTAAAGCTACTCAGAAATAAGGGGTTAAGTCTTGAGTATATTATGCCCCTTTCCAGCCGCTGGTAAATAAAGCAGAGTGGCATCGAAAACAATTCTTTATAATACAAGCTGTTGATCAGTTGTCTCACAGGCTGTTGTCGATGAGTCATCATTTAATTGAATAGTTCGTTTGAGGTTTTTTATGAAAGTGTTGGGTTTTGAGGGTGTTGTTATTCGTTTCGTTTTTGCCTTAGTGCTTGTCTTTGCTACTTATAACCCGTCCGCGTATTCTTATTTTCATTGGGCTGAAGGCTCGTTTCCAGAGTTTACTCCCGCGCTGGCGATCTGCGGGTTATTCCTGATTATCTCTTGGGGCGTCTATTTGCGTGCGACTTTTCGGTCGCTTGGCGTTATTGGCCTTTTATTAGCTGCTGCATTTTTTGCTAGTTTTGTCTGGCTTTTTTATGATCTCGGGTGGCTTCAGGCTGATAATGCTGGAGTAATGATGTGGGTGGTACTGGTGATCGTATCGCTGCTGCTGGCTATTGGTATGTCGTGGTCGCACATTCGTCGTAGACTGACTGGGCAGGTTGATATTGATGATGTTGATGATGATTAAGCGAATAGTCGAAACCATTGCGCACTAGTTTCAAAACAGACCAAAGAGTTGATGTTGGTCTTAATGAGTGTGTCCAAGTAAGAACGATAACCGTTATTATAAAAACATAAAGTAGATGAATTATATTACTAAGAGTTTGATCGTTGGCTTGATTGCCTCAAGTGTCAGCCACAATTCTCTCGCAGAGGATCTAGACAATTTAAAATTAGCGCCTAATTTGCCTTCAGGCTTAGCTAGTGGTGGGCTCATGCAATTGGAGACTGAGCAAGGTTATCATCCGCCGAAACCAATTCTTAGATCGCCATCGTATTACCCCATAAGGCAACGCAAAAAAATTCAAGAAGGCATGGTTGTTGTTAGGTTTATGGTTGATGAAGAAGGCAAAGTATTTGAGCCTATCGTAGTGGAATCAACGCATTCAGCATTTGAAGGCCCTGCTCTTGAAGCCGTATTGAAATATCAATACGAAGCCGCTCATGTAGATGGTAAGCCGCTTAAGTCAGCGACCAGCATTCGAATTGTATTTAGCATAGAAGGCTCTGAAGATGCCGCTGGTCGAAAATTCATCAGCATATATAAAAAAGCCGATAAGGGTATGAATGCTAAGAAGCCTGACCAGCAAGAGCTTAGACGTGATCTCGATAGGCTGGCCAATGCAAAATATCTTACTAATTATGGTTTAGCCTATTTGTCAATGTTGGAGTATCGCTATGCGAATAAGTTCTTGAGCAAGCAAGAGCAATTGAAATCGTTACGTAAGTTGCTTTTGTTTCAAAACCGCATTGATAAAGATCGGCAATTTCTTGATGAAGCTGCCATTCGCACTATTAGAATGAGCATACTTCAGCTTCTTATTGAGCTTGGATATTATGGAGAGGCCCGAAGTAACTTTTACTGGTTGAATAAGGAAATTCCTAGTGCCGCTGAACCGTTCATTGCGGCTATGTCTCAAGTGCAAGAAGCACTTAGCGGGGGGCAGGCAATTATGAGGTCAGTTGAGCTAAGCGATCGAGGTTATGAATATCTTGATCTTACCAAGAGAACCTTTGAAATAGATGTGATTGAGGGCGCTATAGATAAGCTTAACTTTTATTGTACTCGAAGTTTCGGCACGATGGCCTTCAGCCCCGATAATAGTTACCAAGTGCCCGAGAGTTGGGGAGCGTGTGACTTACTAGTCGTAGGCCGACCCAAAACCAAAGCCAAGTTGTATCAATTTTGATCAGCAGTCGAACAACGGGGTCTCTGTTTGGGTGAAGCTAAATAATTCAATCATGCTAAACTTGAATGAATTTCTACAAGCTTACACTCCAAAATGATTAACAAAGTCATACTGTTTTTTACGCTTTCTATTATTGCCCTTAGCACGGCCAAGGCTGATGTGATTCGCCTCTCGGAGCCAGTACAAAAAGACGCAACGAGTGAGACTTATGGCGAGCCGTTGTCAACGATGCCTCAAGCAGTGGAGTTGAAAATGCTTTTGGCATCACCAGCAGAGCATCTGAATAAATCATTTTCAGTAACTACCCAAGTGGCCAAAGTTTGCCAGAAAAAAGGCTGTTTCTTTATTGCAAAAGCGGGCTCAGAAATAATTCGGGTAGGTTTCAAAGACTATGGTTTTTTTGTACCCACTGACATTGGCGGCAAGACAGTCACGCTTGTGGGCGAGTTGATTGCGCATGAACGCACAGCGAAGCAAGCTAAGCATTTTTCCAAAGATTTAGGCGAAAATAGTGCTCTAGAAAGCGGCTTTACATACGAAATAGTGGCAACGTCGGTACGCATACCGATTAACTAAGTTATGAAAAAAAATAACAGGGACCGTCACTATTAGAATTGATCGTTCAAATTTATACCATTTTGAGAACATGAAAAACGCAGTCGATGGCACTCTGCCCAGCTTAGTCACTAAGGTTCTGTATATTTTTTTAAAGTTTTGGTCGCCGATTTCAATGGGAATACTCTAAATATTAACGAAACATTTTATCCAACGTACATGCAAAATAAGCTTAAAGTTTTACTCACCGGTTTTTGTTTATCATTTATGGTTTGTAGTCTTGTTGCCCAAGCCAAGCCGTTTAAGCTAAGCGCAATTATATCCTACCTTCTGGATGAGTCATCAGATGCTCCTATTCCACCGGCGCCAGAGTCTTGCCCTGACTCCAAGATTGGCATTTGTTATGACCTTGTGTATGTACGACAGGTAAGATACGGGGACAGCCAAAACACTACTTGGCCAGAGGTATTTCACCCAGGTCGATTAGACCCCGGTGCCGACTTAATGTTGTTACACACCGACGGTACTGAAGAAGTGCTGGTTGATTGCACCGACTGTGGCGTTACCGACCCTTTTATTTCTTTTGATGGGAAATGGGTTCTCTATAGCTTATTTCATGACTTAACCGATCTGAATACGCAAAGGGGAAACCTACCTAGGCAAGGTGCTGATATTTTTCGAATTAACATTGCATCGCGCCAAATTGATCAATTGACGCATGGTGGTTTTTCTCCGAATACGGGCAATGGAGTCTGGGATGAGAGTAACCCCGTTAATCCAAGTTCGTCCTATAACCGCCTAGGCTATGGGATATTAAACCTTGGGCCTATGCCTTTGCCCGGAAACAAAATAGTATTTACTAGTAACCGTAATGGCTTTGTGCCTACCAAGGGGTTCACCACACCGACCATGCAATTGTATGTGATGGATATGGATGGTTCGAACCTTCACGCTATCGCCCCGATGACTATTGGAAGTGCGCTGCACCCGACAATATTGAATGATGGGCGCATTATGTTTTCCAGTTATGAGTCTCAAGGAATTAGAGACCGGCGGCTTTGGGGGATTTGGACTATCGACCCTGATGGGCGTAATTGGGCTCCGCTTGTGAGTGGAATGACATCTCCTAATGCATACCACTTTTATACGCAGTTATCTAATGGCGAAATCGTTGTAGAGCAGTATTATAATTTGAATAACAACGGCTTTGGAGCATTGTTTGCTCTACCAGCTACGCCCCCAAACCCAAGTCTTCCTCCTTTTGGTAGCCCGTTTCCCAATTTAAACCCAGGGATACTTCAAACAACAAGTTCTTCTCAGGGGCAGACTACATTCCGAGACTCTTTTACCCCGCAGGGGTACTACTCGTTGACCCCGATGACTCACCCAGGTGATAGTGCTGCGCCCAGTAACCCTAATGGTGGCGCACGAGTGGGTAAATTTACTCAGCCATCAGCCACACCCTATAATGATTTATTGGTCGCTTGGTCACCCGGACCGGCCAATGACTTAAACCGCCCGACCACATTCCCGTATTACGACTCGGGTCTGTACGTGATTGACCAAGGAGCCCCTGTTAATAGCCCAAGCGAGCTTAGGTTGATTAAAAATGATCCAAACTATAATGAAGCCTGGCCCCGTGCTGTCGTGCCATGGCGTGATATTCATGGTTCGACCGAACCGGTAGAAAAAGAGTGGCTGCCAAATGATGGCTCGGTACACGCTGAGTTACCTGCGGGCACCGCATATGGCTTAGTGGGAAGCAGTAGTTTTTACAAACGTGACTCATTTCCGGGTAAAGGGGAAAGTAATTTTGATGGTTTAGATGCGTTTAATACTTCGGAAAATAATAAAAGTAGTAATTGGTTCTGGCAGGGTGCCGATGCGGGTAAATATAGTGACAGTGATATCTGGGCCGTAAGGATTTTGGCAATGGAAGCAATAACGGATAGGCGGTATGGGCCTAACCATTCACCGTCGAACTTGGCTGGCGACTTCCACAGCCACGCGAATGAAAAACTGCGCATTTTAGGAGAGATACCTTTACGAAAATTTGACACTGAAGGGGCACCAATATTAGATGATGAGGGTAATCCTGATACTAGTTTTTTAGCCAAAATACCAGCCGATACACCATTCACTTTTCAAACTATTGATCGGTATGGCATGGTTTTAAATATGTCGCAGACGTGGCACCAAGTTAGGCCCGGTGAACAACGCAGTGATTGTGGTGGTTGTCATGCTCATTCACAAATGCCGCTGCCATTTGAAAATACGGCCGCTAATGACGCTTCGTACGATGTAATTGATCTCTCATCTGTTACGCCGATGGTGACTCGAAGCAATGCTGGTGAAGTTGGGCAAAACAATGTTGCTCAGCCAGCTGTTAATGTGGAGTTTTATGCCGATATCAGACCCATCATTCAGGCTAAATGCGTGAGTTGCCACAATGGTACTCAACAGGCCGGGCAGCTTGTATTAGACGACATCAGTTCTGTTGCTGGTACTCATCAACCGAGTGACTATAGGCGTTTAGCGGATGATAATAGTGCTGATTTTGGTCACCCTCCAGTTATATCCAATAAAACTTGGCGGCAAACTAATGCAAGCCGCTACATTAGGCGATTTCAATCGCGTAGAAGTTTGTTGATTTGGAAATTATTTGGTGAACGCTTG
>JAESTB010000061.1 GCA_016763815.1 Arenicella sp. | reverse complement strand
TCAGTAAATTACTGGTTGTGTTGTTCATAACAACTGTTTTTATATTAACTATACGGTTTGGGCCAATAGCATTGGTTGGGTTTGATTCAGGACCCGTATCTGGTGTTATATGTTAAGCAAAACGCGGCAAATGCACCAGCTAATAGCATGGTTGATTTTCTCAATATCATGAGATCACTCCTGTGGTCAGAATTATTTTATTATTTGTTGTAGTTGCAACTACTTGATCACAGTTTACCTCAACTGCACCTATGTTTGGCTACTAAGCATAGTGCTGTTTTTACCGAGTGAGACCGCAATAGCATTACAATGTACGGCGCAGCTAAATGCTGGCGGATAGAATGTGATAATATTTTTTAATAATCCGTATGAGACCTCAACATATCCATTTCCTTAATGTCGCATGCACACTTGACTTTGAGAATGGAGGCAATACAAAAAGATGAGATATCTATATGCCTTTATTAAAATTTGAAGACTTCGTTTTTGATTCCACTAGCCATCGTCTTACGCGCAATGGGGCGAAGGTTGCGATGCGCCCAAAAGCCCTAAAATTACTATGTTTACTAATAAACAATAGACATCGCGTTGTCCCTAAGCCCGAGATTATATCGACGGTATGGGGCTCCGACTACGCGCGCGATCACCTTCTATTCCAGCTCATCGGTGAATTAAGAAAGCCGCCATTGAAGAGCGAGTTTGTACGAACCGTGCCTAACGAAGGCTATCAATGGAGTATTGCGACCAAGGTTGTGTACAATAGAATATCGTTTCCAAAACTGATTGCCGCCAGCGTGATAACCACCGTAGTTGGCCTTTCTATACTGCTATCAACGACGTTGAATAAGGCCGACAGTCGCTCTCAAACAGCACACTTACCCGCCTATCGCGCACTCTCCAAGGGCATCGTTGCACTGGAGAATGGCGATAAAGATGAAGCCATTGAATGGTTTAAATTCGCGCTTGTGGAAAATCCGGACTCGGTCGAATCGTCACTCTTTTTAGCTGAGACGCTTTATCAGCAAAACCGGCCTAAAGAGTCGTCAGACCGTTTGCAACATGTGTTGCAAAAAGGAAGTTTGAGCGCTTACAACAAAGCCACCGCGACTAATATTTTGAGTCGCATCAGTGAGCAGCAAGGCCAACTTGATGACGCGCTACGATACGCTCAGAACTCATTACCGACAGGCGCCATAGGCCAGTGTTCGGTAGACTTCGTTGAGCAGCGAATTGAGCGACTCGAGAGCGGGTTAGCAATGTCACCGAACCCTTCGAATCGCAATGACACTAAGCTTAAACACGCTACTCCTTTATCAGAAAGCTACATCGATCAATGTCAGCAACTGAATAACCGCGATGCCCAGTCGTCGTCCTGCCAAGCAATCGAAAATCAAGCAGTGGTCTTTTCCCGGAGCATAACAACCGCAATTGAAAAAACAGCCTAAGCCCATGAAAAGAATAGACTTATAGATTTTTATAGTTTTTTTTACTTTAATTTAGGCACTTAATTAAGGGATGCTGCAATCTCAACATAAGGGAGACCAGCCGTGAAAAGAACATTTTTTAAAGTTTCAACAATAGCCTCAATAATAATATCGATAGCCGTTTCGTTTGCGCTTACACAAAGTAGCTATGCATCAGACATTGAATCAAAAATTCAAGGCGCCTTCGGCGATAAACCAATAGTAGTAAGCGACTACGTTGACCAACTTAAAGAAGTGCTGGTCGACTCTAAAATCTATTTCACCACTCATGACGGCCGCTACCTTTTCGCGGGCCCCATCTTTGACACTGAGCGTCGTACAGATATTATCGAGCTAAGAGAAGATCAACTTCGTCAGGCCTATTTGAGTTCGCTACCTCAAGACGTATTCGTCAACTATCCTAGCAATGTGCCAAGCAAACATAAAATAACCGTCTTTACTGATATTGATTGCCCCTACTGTCGTACGCTGCATGGTCACGTGGCGAACTTCAATCAGCGAGGTATTTCCGTCAACTACATTATGTTACCGCGCACTGGTGTTGGCTCCGAATCATACAAAAAAACGGTCGCGGCTCTATGTTCTGATGATCCGGCGGATTCGATAACTCAGGCTATGCTAAATCAAGCCCCCGCACCTAACAGCTGCGAACCTACGCGGGTGAGTCAACACATGGAAATAGCCAGTAAGTTGAAGATAAACTCCACTCCTACCATCGTGTTGCCGAACGGCCATATCCAGCTCGGCTTAGTCAACCCAGATCAGTTGATGGCCCTATTAGGAGGTACTGAGTAGATGAACACACTAAAACTATTAAAAAGCAAGTGTCAAAAAATCTCAATTGTTTGCTTAGCATTACTGCTCTCATCACCCGCCTATTCCCAGGTAGTTGCGCAACACTTCATCAAAGGCACTCATTACTCAATCGTTGAGAGCGCGAACAGGCCAGGCAACAGCAACGAAACCATCGAATACTTTTCTTTCAGCTGCCCTGGTTGCTATGTTATGGAAGCGCATATACAAACCTTAGAACACGCCTTGCCGTCACTAAACCTTCGCCGGGTTCATTTGCCGTTTGGCGGCAGAAAAGCAAAAATCTCTCAAAAAGCATTTGTGTTGATGCAGCTGCTCGGTGCGAATCAATATTATCAAGATGTATTCAACCGCATACATGTTGATAAGAAAGGGTTTAATAATGAACAAGAACTAATCGCCTTTTTTCAAGACTTGGGCCATAACAAGCTCGACGTAACAAACGCATTGAACTCATTTTCAGCCGATGCCATGCTCCGTAAAATGAATAACGAGGCAAAGAATAATAAAATAAATACCGTCCCGACGATTATTGTTAACGGCAAATACCGCGTTAATGCGCAGGCTATTTTTTCTGGCGGTAACTTAGCAGAGCTGATTGAACACCTGAACGGTTTACCGTAGTAAATAGCCTTGCTTGGTTAGAGCTTAATACTCCAGCACTATCTTGCCAAAGTGCTGCCCTGTTTCCTGATAAGAAAATGCGTCGGCTAATTCGCTAAGCGCAAAAGACTTATCGATTATGGGCTTCCAGCCGGTGCTATCAATGGCCTTCACCATGTCCATTTGCAT
>JAESTB010000060.1 GCA_016763815.1 Arenicella sp. | reverse complement strand
GGACTGGCAATCAATACTAGATTCCCCAGAATATTTTTAGATGCAATAGATTTGCAAAATGAGTCATTTAAATTTGTCAAAACCACTCGAGAAATCCTTTCAACTAGTTCTTTCTTAGACGGGCGCACGGCGCTTTCAAACAGTGATTGCGGCTACTTTCTGCCAATCAGAGAGACGCTTAGCTGGCATAAGGGGGCGTCTTTAAATAGGCCTGTGAATAGGTTTATTTTTCATATGTCATTTTGTGGTTCGACATTGGTATCGCGCGTGCTCGATCAGCCAGGTATTGCCATCACACACAAAGAGCCACAGATATTATTGCAGTTGGCTGAGATTAAAGCGGCCAACGCAGACTGGTATCGAAACAAAGAGCAGTGGCAAGCGCTAATGAGCTTTGTGCTATCACAGCAAAGCAAGCGGTGGTTGCCCAACGAGCCAGTGGTAATCAAACCGTCGAACTGGGCAAATTCAATGTTGCCACAGTTAATCGAGGATGGTGGTCCATCACGGGCTTTATTTCTGAGCATTTCACCCGGTGATTTTTTGATCTCAGTTTTTCGTGGCGGTAGCGATCGAGTGCAGTTTACCTACGCAGTACTTATACACCTTGTGACGGCATTCCCCGAGTTCAGAAGGGTTATTGCCGAAGTAGAGCTTGATAAATTAAGTTCTGCGGACATGTTCGCACGCTTGTCTCTTATTGTGCATGCGATTCAACAGAGAGCATTCGCACGAGTTAGTGGTAACGTTAGTTTGACTGACTCGTGCCAGTGTACCTATCAAGAACTACTTAACAGCCCCGTTGAATGCTTGCAGCAGGCGGGAACGGCTCTCGACCTCGGATTCAAAAAAAGCCAGCTGAATGAATCAATAAGTAAAAATTTTAGTAATCACTCTAAGGTCACAAAACGTACTTTCGATGTGCTCGATGCGCGCAAAGTGGATCAGCAGGTTTGCGCGGTATACAGCGATACTTTTTCTCGTACATTTGAATGGGCCGAAAAAATCTTACCTGTAGCAATTTTTTCTAAGTATGTGTACTAGGATAAAACTGGCTCCGCACGAAAACTTAGAGACGCTTCGTTCTGAATACCAGAGTGATTCTCGGGTGCAAATAAGGGATTTTCTGGAATCGAAAAGTGCGCAACGAATCTATCATTCATTGCGCTCGCAAACACAGTGGAACCTGGCTTGGAACCTCAATGGACAGCATCAAGATATGGATTACACCGCTGTGAAAGGGTGGACTGAAACTCAAAAAAAGACACTCGATGACCTTATTCATCAGCAAGCATCATACGATTTTCAATATCGATATACGGCCGTTCCGATCTACGATATCTATCAGAAAAATTTATTGCCTGGCCACTTTTTCAATTCCATTTACGAGTTTTTAAACAGCGAAGAACTGCTCAAGCTTGCTCGAACGGTTACCGGTTTTGAACAGATAAGCTTCGCTGATGTACAGGCAACTCGGTATTCCAAAGGACATTTCTTGAATGAACATGATGATCACGTCATCGGTAAAAATCGCCTAGCAGCGTATGTTCTAAACCTCACGCCAAAATGGAAACATGATTGGGGCGGTGGTTTGATTTTTCCAGACGAAAACGAACAAGCGGTTACATGGTTTCCAAAATTCAATGTACTTAATATTTTTACGGTTCCACAAAAGCACGCGGTGACTATTGTTAGTCCGTTTGCGCCAGAAAGCAGGTACTCGCTGACGGGTTGGTTTCGATCGGCTTAGATTGGGTGTTATTATTGCCAGTAAAGGGTCGGCAAGCTACTCAAGCTCATCTGAGCTGATAAACATGCCAAACTTTTTTCGACTTAAGTATGCAAACCTCCACTTCCTAGCCCTAAAGAGTCCTTCAATGGCCATGTCACGAATTTTTTGGCGCAAAAATAATAATTGCCATACCTAAGAGTGCCACTAACGCTCCCGCTATATCCCAGGTAGTGGGCTTGATGCCATCAATTACCCAAAGCCATAGCACTGCGGTGAAAATATAAACCCCTCCATAGGCGGCGTACACTCGCCCGGCAGCCGTGGGGTGGAGAGTAAGTAGCCAGACAAACAGTGAGAGACTTATCGCAGCGGGAATCAGCAGTAAAATACTTTTGTCGTGTTTAAGCCAAAGGTAAGGCAGATAACAGCCAATAATTTCTGCCATGGTTGTTATCAGAAATAGCCCGAGTGTCTTGATTTCAAACATTATCTTTACGTGCTTTTAGTTGCAGGGGCTACTGGCTGATTTGCATGCAAGCCAGCACCCTAACTATTACCAGCCGTTAATCGGCCGAGACCTTCAATGCCTCGTTAATTAACATCGGTAAGGTCTCTTTCATCAATTCAGAACCTGGATGCATTTTTTCGCCCAGTCGAACCACAACCATATTATGTTCAGGCACATTAATAATGAATTGTCCCAAATGCCCATTGAAGGCGTAAAACGCGGGCGACTGAGTGTCGCTTAACCACGTTGATAAACCGTAGTATGAGGTGCCTTCAGGCTTAACCATTTGCTCTACGAAGGCTTGCGGAATTAATTGTTGGTCGTTCCAATTGCCTTTATTCAGCATCAATAAACCAAGCTTGGCGTAGTTGCGGGCGTTGGTGCTCAGGCAGCAGTAGGTTAATTCCAGTCCTTCATTGTCAGTGTGCCAAAGGGCGTCGTCGTTCATGCCCATTGGCTGCCAGATCTTTTTGCTTAGGTACTCACTTAGTGTCATTGCGGCACCGGCTTTTTGTAACGCTCTTAATAGAAAAATACCGAGTAGTTCGGTTGACGCGCTGGAGTATTCCCAGAAGCTGCCGGGTTCGGCTGAGAACGTTCTACCTAGAGTGAAGTCACTTACGTCGTCGCCATAGTAGAGCTGCACGGTTGGGCTAAAAGGGGTGTAATACTGTTCATCCCAGTCGTAGCCACTGTTCATCAATGATAGCTGACGAACAGTGGCCGTTTTGCCGATCGGATCGTCTTTAAACTCGGGTAAAAAATCCACAATTGGTTGGTCTAAGTCGCGGACATAACCTTCTTCAATAGCAATGCCTAGTAGCATGGTCGTGACTGTTTTTGCCATCGAGAACGAGTTTGTTTTGCTGCGATTATCATAGCCTGATAAATACTCTTCGAACATTACCTGGCCGTCTTTAAGCACTAAGAACGCCGCCGCGTTTAGATCTGTAAGTTGTTGCTTGAATTCGCTGGATAATTTCTTTGGGTTATAGTTTGGATGGTTGACTAGCTTTTGCGGAGTGCTGGTGGCAATTACATTGGTCTTAAATTCGTTATGATCATTGATATTGGCGGTGACATGGCCAACCATGTAAGTGCGCTGAATGCTGGTAATGATGAAGCCGTTGCCGGTAGCGTAAAGTAGTGCTACGCCTGCTAGAATTAGAACTAGTAGAGCGATGATGAGGTTTTTTATTATTGTCATTTTTAAAGTGGAAGCTGGTGTTTATTAATCGGCTGGCGCAACACGAAACTGGTGTGCACGCCACTCACGCCTTCTAATTTGGTGAGGCGTCTGAGTAGAAACTCTTCGTAGTGTCGCATATCGCGGATCAAAGCTTTGATAAGAAAGTCTGAGTCTTGACCGGTGACTAAATAGCATTCCATTACCTCGGGCAAGTCGGCGGCGTGGTGTTCGAATTTTTCGAATAGCTCGGCGGTATGCTTCTCCATTGTTACCGAGATCATAGCGGTTAGGTTTAAACCTAGCTTTTCTCTGTCGAGCAGGGTGATGTGGCCCGTTATTATACCGGCGTCTTCGAGGTGTTTGACTCTTCGGGCGCAGGGCGTTGGCGATAGGTTTACTTTTTCAGCAAGCTCTAAGTTGCTGATTCGTGCGTTTAACTGCAATTCATGAAGAATATGTTTGTCGATCTTATCTAATTTCACTGTATTTATTGGTGTATTCACTAATATATTTACTAATACTAGTTATTGTAGCTAATAATTATGCGATTAACTATTTATTTGGTTAAAAAAACTAGGAAATAGTCGTTATACTCTCTCCCAAAGCAACTGAGAATTTGATTGACTAATGACACGTTTCGACCATTCAAAATACACCAAGATAGTTCCCGTTAATAAGCCTAATCGCCGTTGGCCAAATGAGGTGATAGAGGTGTCTCCGGCTTGGTGCAGTGTTGATCTGCGTGACGGAAATCAAGCCTTGATTGAGCCGATGACGCCCGAGCAAAAGCTCGAGATGTTTGAGATGTTGCTCACCGTTGGCTTTAAACAGATTGAAGTGGGTTTTCCGGCGGCATCACAAACAGACTTTGATTTTGTGCGCAAGTTGATCGTTGAAGAGCGTATTCCCAATGACGTAACTATTCAGGTGCTAACTCAAGCTCGCAAAGAGTTGATAGACCGTACCTATGAGTCTTTAGTTGGCGCTAAGAAAGCCATTGTGCATGTTTATAACTCAACCTCTACGGTGCAGCGTAAGCAAGTATTTAAGCTGTCGAAAGATGAG
>JAESTB010000059.1 GCA_016763815.1 Arenicella sp. | reverse complement strand
CGGTCGTTAGGCTGGTATAAGCAAATGAGAATAAGGCGGCATAGGCAAATAGCATAAGCGGTGCCAGCCAAGATAAGCTTACGCGTTTATTGACTAGCGGTTGTTTGTCGGCACCGTGGCGTGTTTTAAGCAAACCAACACCCCAGACTAAAACCAACAGCGTTATAGCGCCCGATACCAAACGAATACCGGTAAAACTAGCGGGGTCAATCGAACCGCCACTCAGAGCCAGCCGACAGAGCACTGAGTTGCCGGCAAAAGCAATTAACGCTAAAGCAGACATCAACGTCGTTTTTAAGCTCATGTTACTAATCCGAGAAACACCAGTACGCCGGCGAAGGTCAGCGAAACACCAACAATCTTACGCTTAGTCAGCTCTTCTTTTAAAAACAGCCACGCCATGATCACAATAAACATATTGGCCGTCTCATTTAACACCGAGGCGACCGATGCTTCAGCGTATTTGAACGCGCCTAGCCAGAATAACATTGACAGGTAGGACGCCATCACACTGGCTAAAATTATGTATTGCCAGCGATGCTCGCCGCCGGTAATAACCCTATACGAACTCAATAATTGACCCCTAAGGCTCAAGAAAATTAACATCCCGATAACGCCAGCTAACATCCGCAGGCTGACCATCCAGAAGAAACCTGTGTTAGCCAGAATGGGCTTCATAGAGACCACTCCCGCAGCGGTCAAAAACACAGCCGCCGATGCTAACAAGATACCCTTGATTAATGCAGCTCGGTCGACATTCTGATAGCTACGTTGGTAGACCACGGTCAAGATTCCAGCCAACACCATAACAAAGCCAAGCCATTGCCAAAGCGCTAAGCTTTCATGCAAGAACATAATAGAAAGAATTACCACGAACGGACTATAAAGGCTGGCAACAATAGCGGTGCGGCCAGCGCCCAAATTGCGTAACGCTTGAAGATACCAAGTGTCGGCCACCGCAATACCAAAATAACCACTGGCGATCAAAATCAGCCACTCGCTACTGCTTAATGTCGGCAAGCTAAGACCCTCGAACGCTAACGCAGTAGGAAGCAGTAACGACAGGCCGAGTATATTCTTGACCAAGTTTAGCGTGTTAGCACTCATACTCTCGCCAACGTGCTTAAATAGCACCACCGCACCGGCCCACAATATTGCGCACACTAAGGCAAAAACTTCGCCGAAATTTTCTATTGCCATTTAGTTATTTCCAACTGAATTCTTGCTACTGGCATATTCTAGATCTAGTGTTTCACGGCGACGCTAAAGAATCGCGACGCTTTTTGCTTGCCGGCAGACCGAATCGCCGATCACCAGATTTATTAAAGCCACTGATTTTTTAGTTAGCCTCACTAGGTCCGGTAAATTATTGGCGTTGAGTCTAACCGTAACTTGAGCGGTTGAGGCGAAATTGCTCGCTACAGCAACCTTAACTTGAGCGGCGACAACATCACGGCAAGATAATTGAGCAAATAAACACGCGACTAAGTAAGTAATTGTGTCAGTAATTGTTTGCCGCACAATTAATGTTCAGCTTAAGCGCGATTGATAATCAGCATCGAATCAAGGTGCCAACACCTTTATCCGTGAGCACTTCGAGCAACAGCGCATGGTTCACCCGCCCGTCAATAATATGCGAGGTTTTCACACCGCTTTTGACCGCCTCAAGCGCACAATCAACTTTCGGCATCATGCCGCCTTGAATAGTGCCATCGGCCTTCAAAGCATCAATTTTGGCTGAATCTAAGCCCGTGAGCAGCGTCCCTTGTTTATCTAATACGCCGGAGGTATTGGTCATTAATACCAACTTTTCAGCTTGCAACTTACGCGCCAATGCGCCCGCCACCGAATCAGCATTGATATTATAGGTTGCGCCGTCGACGCCCGCGCCGATTGGCGCGATTACTGGAATGAACCCCTGCGCCTCAAGCGTTTCGACCACATCACTATTGATGCTAACGACTTCGCCGACATGCCCATAATCAACATCAGCCTTACCAGAGCTAATTTTTTGCGCTCGAATCATGTTGCCGTCTTTGCCGGTTAAGCCTACGGCATTACCACCGTGCGTATTGATTAAGTTGACAATTTCTTTGTTTACTAAGCCACCTAAGACCATTTCGACCACGTCCATGGTTTCGGAATCAGTCACTCGTAGGCCATCTATAAACTCAGTAGACTTACCGACTCGAGCCAAGGTTCCGTTAATCTGTGGCCCGCCACCATGAACTACCACAGGGTTCATACCAACCGCTTTCATCATTACCACATCCCGAGCGAAGCTTTCTTTTAAGGCATCGTCTATCATCGCATTACCACCATATTTAACCACGATGGTCTTGCCTCGAAAGCGTTGAATATATGGTAACGCCTCGATAAGGATTTGTGCGACGTTTTGAGTACTATCTGACATTTTAGGTTTAGTCTTAAAGCCGGAATAATTTGGTCGATGAGTATATCACTGGAGAGCTAAATCGAGTATCGATTCGGCTTTCGCAATATATTGACACTGAAAGTGCGAATATCCGATTCTTAGTAGCTCCAATTTAGTCAATATTAACTACTAATTTGACTAGGTTGCGAAGGTTAATGCTTTATAATTCGTATTAAATGAATCCATAATGGCTCTTCTGGCATCTAAAGAGAGATGAACAATAATTAGAATAAGACCTTCTTGAGGAAACCATGAAACCAAGCAGCGCAACATTTCCAGTGAATACGATAGACCTCAATACTATGGACCTAAATCATACGGACAGAAGCATGAGCGAGCACGGCCTCTTATTAGAAGTCAACGGGTCAATAACCGAACCGGCCAATAAAACGCTTAGAGTCGTTGGTTTAGCCGCACTATTATTTATCTCAGGCTGTATGTCCAAAGTAGGCGAGCTGCCTGAAGAAGCGCAAATTAAGGTGCCAGACGCGTGGCAGCCTGAAGCGGCTAATGTAAGCAATTTAGAGTCAGACAACACCAATGAGTTAAGCACAAAAAATATCGAAGAGAAGCCGGTCGTTAGCGGTTGGTTGAATAGCCTCAATGATGACGCGCTTAACATTCACGTTGAGAAAGCGCTGATTAACAATCCGGACCTATTCAGCTCAGCGGCACGATTAAAGAATGCCTTTGAGCAAGTCACCATTACCGGATCAAGCCTGAGGCCTCAATTGCGTTTTGACGGCGATGCGAGTAACCGCGAGTCAAGCGCGGCAAGTGCATCGGGCGGAGCAACCCAAGGCGAATCCGAGACTACTGAAATTAGAAGTATCGGCGGCACGCTAAATATTCAGTGGGAAGCCGACATTTGGCGCAAGCTAAGCCAACGACGCAAGGCCGCTGCGCTTGACGCCAAAGCTCAAGGCGAACTTTACAAAGCCGCTGAACTATCGTTAGTTGCCAACGTAAGTCGCGCTTGGTACAACTTAGCGACCAATAAATTACAGTTAGACCTAGCTCAAAAGCGTTTAGACAGTTTTCAAAACACCGCTAACCTGATCGAAGAAAATTATGAACGCGGTTTGCGCTCGGCGCTTGATGTCTATTTAAGTCGCACCGACGTTCAACGCCAAATTTCGGCTTTGGCCGACTCTAAGTTCAACTATATTCAAGCTTTACGGGCTCTTAAGACCCTTCTTGGCGAATACCCTGATGCGTCGTTAGAGCTAAACGTTAATTTGCCAGAGCTTGATAACTCGGTGCCAACCGGCTTACCAGCTGAGTTATTAACGCGCCGCCCAGACGTTCGCGCTAGCCTACTGCAATACCAAGCACAAATTGCAAACGCTAAAGCAGCTCACCGGGACCGCTTTCCGAGCTTGACTTTTACTGGTTCGATTGGTGAAAGCCGTGACACGTTTAACAGTATTTTTGATAGTGACAATAGCATCCGCGGCCTAGTTGCTTCGCTAACTCAGCCGATTTTTGCGGCCGGCGCACTCAAAGCACAAGAAATGCGTGCTTACAACGATGCTGAAATAGCCTATGCCTCCTTAGTTAAAACCACCTTAACCGCATTTGAGGAAGTTGAAAATTCGCTGACGCGCGAAACGGTTTTATTGGAACAGCACACGGCCATCAAAGAAGCGGTTAAATTAGCTCAAGGTGGTTTGGACCTAGCGCTGGATCGATATCAATCTGGTATCGAGAACTACACCACCGTTTTACAGTCGCAACGAAGCCTATTCGATTCATTAAGTAATGAGTTGAACCTTCGTAACGCACTTCTACAAAACCGTATTGGCATTCACTTAGCACTTGGCGGTGACTTTGCGACGAGCCAAGATCGTCAAGCGGATAATATTCCAACGCCTTCAATAACCAAGGCGCCCTAACACCTATTCCTTTTTAGAAACCTTATAGTATGAGCAGTGACTACGATTTAAATTTAGGCGACGATTCAAAACAAGCGAGTGCTGACAACAAGGCGATCGAGCTTTTTTATCGGGTTCCTCGCAAGCTGAGAATCATTCTCTGCATTCTCCTCATTGCGTTTGTGATAATCACATTATTGAACGCATTTAAACCGGAGGCAAAGAAACGACCGATTCCCGAAACTGTTGTCAGGGTTGAGGTAATCACTGCGCAACCTAGCGATTACCCCATTGTGGTCAACGCTAACGGCACCGTCGAGGCTGAAACTCGCGGTGATTTAGTTGCTCAAATTCGTGGCGAGATCGTCGCCGTAGCGAGTAACTTTAATACCGGCGGCACCTTCAAAAAAGGTGACGTGCTGATTCAAATTGATCAGCGCGACTATCAAGCTGAGCTTAGCGGCGCATTAGCCAACCTATCAGAATCTGAAGCTAATTATCGCCAAGAAGAAGCAACCGCTAAACAAGCTATGCTCGATTGGAAACGTTTAGGCAACACCACCCCAGCCCCTTCTTTGGTGCTACGCAAACCACAGCTAACCGCCGCCAAAGCCCGATACGATTCGGCTAAGGCAGGCGCTGATAGCGCGCAATTGAATCTCAGCCGAACTCAAATCACCGCTCCTTATGATGGCCGAGTAATACGACGCAAGGCGGTTTTGGGACAATATGTCGGCGTTGGCGCGCCGATCGCCGAAGTGTTTGCTACCGATGGTGTCGAGGTTCGCTTACCGATCAGCCAAGAAGAGTTCAGCCAACTCGGCTTAGACGCCTTTAACGCCGGTTCAAGTGAAGCAAGCCCATTCAGTGTATCAATCACCTCTACTGTGGCGAATAAAAGCTATCAATGGGATGCCAAGATTACCCGCACCGACAGTACTTTTGATATAAACACGCGTCAGATTGACGTTGTCGCTGAAGTAGCTGACCCGTTTGGTATCGCCAGTGGGCAAGCAGCACTGAAGATCGGTCAATTCGTTAGCGCTCGCATTCAAGGTCGCACCATCGAAAATATCTTTGTTATACCCAATAAAAGCATCCGCGAAGGTCGCTATGTGTACACTGTGCGTGATGGAAAATTAGCCAAACAGAGTATTAATATTCTTTGGCAAGATGATCAAAACGCGCTGGTCAGTGAAGGTATTCAGAACGGCGAGCTAGTGGTGACGACTTCGCTCAATAGCACCCTAGCGGGCGCTAGTGCAAAATTCGGCGATGACGTGCCGAGTCAAGCAGCGAACAGCACCGCAAAACCCGATAAGGCCGACGTTGTAGACACTAAAATCGAAAACAGTGTTGCAGAACCCGCCGTTAAGCAGATTATCTCGGGTGGTAACGATGACACAAATTTGGATCAAGCAGCCGAGCCCGATGAGACTATCGAGCAGACGAGCGCTGTTATTGACGAGGCTCAAGCTGGGAAAACAACCCTTAAAACTGACGCAGGGCAAGCGTCTCAGGCTAGCTCATCTAAATAGCCATGCAGCCTGATTAGACGCAAGATAGATTCCTATAAACAGCGCTAAGCTCTTAGTTTGGCGCTAATACCGTGGCGAACAAGAGCACTAACAAAATATGATTGAATGGTTTGCTCGTAACCCCGTAGCCGCCAACCTATTGATGATTACCATCGTCGTAGTTGGGCTTTTTTCGGCTTCCCGGTCTATTCCCCTTGAGGTCTTCCCAAGCTTTGAAATAGATGCTGTTAGTATTTCCACGGCCTATCGCGGAGCAACTCCGCGCTCTATTGAAGATGGCATCACTAAACGCATTGAAGAATCGATTTACAACATTGAAGGCGTCAAAGAGATAAATTCGCGCTCGTCAGAAGGCATGTCAGTGGTCACTGCGCAAGTTGATGATGGTTACCAGAAACGTGAGATACTGAATCACATAAAGTTAAAGGTTGACTCCCTCAGCTCACTACCCGGCGGCGCAGAAAAACCTATAGTAGCCCTTTCCACTTTCAACCCCGGCGTCATTCAGGTTGCGGTAGTCGGCGATGTTGACGAAAAAGTGCTGCGTATCACCGCCGATACCGTACGCAACGACCTGCTGGCTAAGAACGAACTAACCCTAGTGGAGCTAATTGGTGTCACCGATTACGAAATCAGCATTGAAGTATCGCCCAAGACGCTCGACTACTTTAACTTATCATTACAAGACATTAGCGCTGCTATTCGACGCAGCTCAGTCGATATCTCAGCCGGTAATGTAAAAACTCGCGATGGTGACATTTCAGTTCGCGCCAATGGGCAGGCCTACAGACAACAAGACTTCGCCGCCATCCCGGTGATAACCAAGCTTGGTGCCGACCCAGTGTCGCTGGGCGATATAGCCAAGATCAATGATGGTTTTGAAGATCAGCCTTTAATCACTCGCTTCAACGGTAAGCCAGCAATCTTGATTGACGTGGCAAGAACCGGCAAACAGTCATCGATAGAGATAGCCGCCTTGGTGCGCGATTACATTGAAAATAAAAACCCCACGCTCAGTAATGGAGTTCTACTAGATTACTGGGACGACGACTCGAAAATCTTAAAAGGTCGACTGAATACATTACTCAGTAGCGGACTATACGGCGGCTTACTGGTATTGCTAATATTGTCGTTGTTTTTACGCCCAGCAATTGCATTTTGGGTGTTTCTAGGTGTGCCGGTAAGCTTCATGGGAGCATTTATTTTCATGCCGTTGGTTGGCGGCACCTTTAACATGATTTCGCTGTTCGCATTTATCACCGTGCTCGGAATCGTGGTCGACGATGCGATCGTCACCGGCGAGAATATTTACTCCAAAATGCGCGATGGCACGGAACCTTTAAAGGCCTCGATCATTGGCACCAAGGAAATCGCAATTCCCGTTACCTTCGGGATTCTGACCACGGTTGTCGCATTCTTACCCATGGGCAACCTCGGCGCCAATAGAACAGGCTTCTTAGCCGCACAGATCCCAATGGTGGTGATCCCAGTGCTTTTGTTCTCGTTAATCGAGTCGAAACTTGTATTACCGTCTCACCTAAGTCAGATAAAACCGCGTAAGTCGGCTAGCGAAGTCAACTGGCTATCACGCATACAGATGAAAGTATCGCGCGGCTTTGAAGACTCGGTTATCACGTTTTACCGCCCATTTTTAATACGATGCCTAGCCAATAAGGCAATATCAATTGCCACTTTACTGGCTGTTTCAGCCGTCATCATGACCTGGGCTGGTACTGGTCATACAAAATTCACTTTCTTCCCGCGAGTTGAGTCAGAGGAGATTCGATTCTCTCTTACAATGCCAGACACCACCGGCTTTGAGACTACCAAAAAACACATTCAAACAATCTCAGACCACTTTCATGCACTGCAAGAAAAGTATCGCGACCCTGAGACGGGCATATCGGTAATACGCCATACATACAGCACTGTGGGCAGCAGTGGTTCGACTATAAAACCCAGCGTTGGCGTGGTGAGGGCTGAGCTTATTGGACCTGAAGAACGACACATTAACATCAAAGCCTCGGAAATTGCACGTGAAGTTCGAAACTTGGTGGGCGACATCCCGGGGGCCGAAAAATTAAGTGTGCTGGCTGAGTTAGGCCGTGGTGGTGAACCGATCAATGTCGAACTAACCGGTGGCGACCCAGCACAAATGAGGGTAATTGCAAACCAGGTACGTGATCACTTATTACGTTACCCTGAAGTATTCGACATTCAAGACAACTACTCTGGCGGTAAAGAAGAACTCAATATCACCTTAACCCGAAAAGCGCATGCACTGGGTTTAAGTTTGTCCGACGTGGCAAGGCAAGTACGCGGCTCAATATTTGGCTTAGAAGCTCAAAGGCTTCAACGCGGCCGCGACGAAATTCGGGTGATGGTTCGCCTACCACAAGAAAACCGATCGTCGGTAGACGACCTCGCTCGACTGTCAATTTTAGTTGGGGCTGATAATGAAGCGATCCCACTGTCTGATTTAGCTGAGATTAAGCCGGTGAGAAGCCCGACGACTTTATATCGATTGAATCGAAAGGGCATACTTAATATAACCGCAGACGTTGATAAAGAACTCGCTGACGTGCCCGCTATTCTGGCTGAAATACGCGAGTTTATAGAGCAAAAAACAAAACTCGATCCAAGCATAAAATTCTCCTTTAAAGGCGAAGCGCAAGAGCAGTCAGAAAGCAATGCGGGGCTTCAATCCGGCAGCTTACTAGTGCTGATTGCAATTTACGCTCTGTTAGCGATACCCTTTAAGTCTTACTTACAGCCACTGATTGTGATGTCGGTGATTCCGTTTAGCTTGGTCGGTGCCGTGCTTGGGCATATCATCACTGGCTACGATTTATCGATCCTTAGCATTGTTGGCATGATGGCCTTACTCGGCGTGGTGGTAAACGACAGCTTGGTATTGGTCGACTATATCAATAAGCAACGAGACAAGGGGATGGCCGTTTTCGAGGCCGTGTTAAACAGCGGCACTGCGCGCTTTAGGCCCGTGATACTGACATCCATAACGACTTTTGCAGGTCTAACACCACTGTTATTAGACGACAGTACCCAATCGCAGTTTCTCAAGCAAATGGCAATTTCACTGGGTTTTGGTATTTTGTTTGCGACCGCCATCACCCTGATAATAGTGCCTATAAACTATTATCTGGGCTATCAACTCAAACACGCTAGCATAGACCTCGCTAAGCGTATCAAATCGGCTAGCCTAGAGTTTTGGAACCGTGAAGATGCACCGCGTAACAAACTATGATGGTCAGTAATACGATAAGGGTATTGAATAATGATTGAATGGTTTGCTAAAAACCCAGTCGCCTCAAATTTATTGATGTTCGGCATTCTGATCGCGGGTCTAACCTCGGCTACTCGCTCGGTGCCAGTCGAAACATTCCCGTCATTTGAACAAGACACAGTCACCGTCAGCACTCAGTTTCGCGGCGCCACACCGAAAACAGTTGAAGACGGCATTACCCTAAGAATTGAAGAAGCAATTGCCGACGTTGAAGGTATAGAAGAGTTAACGTCTAGCTCATCAGAAGGGTCTTCGAGGGTAACTGCCGAAATAAATACCGCCTACAACAAACGCGATGTACTCGATGATATAAAAGTTCGAGTTGACGCCTTAAACACGCTACCAACTGACGCCGAGAAGCCAGTTGTGTCGGCTAACATCCGCAACCGAACGGTCATATGGATTGCCGTTCGGGGCGAAGTCGAAACCAAGGTATTGCGAACCATCGCAGGCCAATTCCGTGAAGGCTTACTGACCCGCGACGAGATCAGTAACGTTGATTTACAAGGCGTCGCCGACTACCAAATGAACATCGAAGTCTCACCACAAACCTTAGACGCTTACAACATAACTCTAGAGCAAATCGGGCAGGCGATCAGCAGCGGGGCGCGAGATGTATCCGCCGGTAATATTCAAACACTCAATGGCGACATTCTGGTGCGCAGCGATGGTCAGGCGTATTCCAGCGAAGAGTTTTCGGCAATACCCATTCTTTCAAACTCTGAGGGTGAGCCGATCACCTTAGGCGAAATTGCCAATATCGATGATGGCTTCGAGGAAAAATCACTGATTACGACCTTTAACGGCCAGCCTGCAATCATGGTGCAAGTGCGTCGAGTAGGCAAACAAAGCGCCCTGAAAGTGGCTGAACAAACTCGTGCCTACATGGCTGAATTTTCAGAGAACCTACCATCTGGAGTTACTCTAGATTACTGGGATGATGACTCGAGCTATCTAAAGACCCGAATTGGCGCGGTTCTCTATAGCGCATGGCTTGGAGGAATATTGGTGATGTTGTTGCTATCGCTATTCCTTAGGCCTGCTGTAGCTGGATGGGTGTTTTTAGGCATTCCCATTAGCTTTATGGGCGCCTTTTTGTTTATGCCGTTTGTTGGAGGCACATTTAACGTTGTCAGCTTACTGGCCTTTATTATGGTGATCGGAATTGTAGTCGATGACGCCATCGTTACCGGCGAGAACATATACCGACGAATGCGTGAGGGCATGGACCCAAAAGAAGCCGCCATTGTCGGCACCAAAGAAATCACCGTTCCGGTTACTTTTGGCATTCTAACCACCGCCGTTGCGTTTCTGCCACTTAGTTACTTAGACGGCACGCGCTATGACTTTATTGGCAGCCAAATGCCGATGTGGTGATACCAGTGCTATTGATGTCGTTGGTTGAATCAAAATTAGTACTGCCATCGCACATGGCGCATATAAAGATGCGTGACGAGAATAGTCAAATGGGTTGGCTGGGGCGAACACAACAAAAGATTTCTCGTGGCTTAGAAAACTTTGTAGAGTTTCGTTATAGCCCTTTTTTGGCTCGTTGCGTAGGCAACCAAGCGGTTACTCTGACAGTGCTATTCGCCTTATCAGCGATCGTGATAGCGGCAATTTCGATCGGCCATATTCGCTACACGCCATTCCCTTACGTTGAATCAGAAACCGTTAGCATTAACCTGACGATGCCTGAATCGACCGGTTTTGATACAACTAACCAACATATTCAAACCATCGCCAAGCACTTCAAAACAGTACAGGATAAGTACCGCGACCCCGAGACCGGCGAAAGCGCAATCATTAATGTGCTCGCCACTAGTGGCAGCCAACGGCGTACAATTAAGCCCAACCTAGGGTCAGTTCGAGCTGAATTACAACCATCGAGCAGCCGTATTGGTGGTGCCACGACCTCTCAAATTGGCAATGAAGTGCGCAGGCTTGTCGGCGATATTCCCGGAGCACAAAGCTTAAGCGTGCGGTCCAGATCGTTTGGCGATGACGCGCCGATTAATGTTGAACTGTCGGGTGACGACCCAGAGCAGATGTATCAGGTTATTGAAAAGCTAAAAGAGAAATTCAAGACCTACCCAGGCGTCTACGATATTCAAGACAATTACAGCGGCGGCAAAGAAGAACTGACTCTGAGTCTCAAACCTAAAGCTTATGCATTGGGCCTGAACTTACGCGATGTCGCTCAGCAAGTGCGCAATGCAGTGTTTGGTTTTCAAGCGCAACGCATTCAACGCGGTCGCGACAAGTTGCGAGTCATGGTACGTTATCCATTGGAATATCGCTCGTCTATGCACGACCTCAACCAATTAGCGATTCGAGTGCCGAATAGTTCTAAGCAAGTTCTATTGTCTGATATCGCTGAGATTGAACCATTCGAAAGCCCGAGCACCTTATATCGTTTAAACCGTAAGTCGATTCTCAATATCACCGCTGATGCCGATAAGGACGTAGCCAATCTGCCGCTGATCCTTAGCGAAATCGACACTTACCTGAAAGAGATTCAGCAACAATACTCAAATTTGAGATATCGCTTCGATGGTGGAGCAGAAGATGCGGCTAAAACCAATCAACGCCTCGGCGTTGGTCTGGCGCTTGTATTGCTTGCAATTTACGCCTTACTGGCGATCCCATTCAAATCCTATGGCCAACCATTAATCGTAATGTCAGTAATCCCATTTGGTCTGATTGGCGCAATTGTGGGGCATTTTATTACCGGACAAAATTTATCGGTGCTTAGTGTGTTTGGTATGCTGGCGCTGGTTGGTGTTATGGTCAACGACAGTTTAGTCTTAGTTGATTACATTAATAAGCAGCGACAGCAAGGCATGGAATTATTAGAAGCCGTGCTTAGCTCAGCGGCAATTCGTTTTAGACCGGTGATACTAACCTCTATTACGACTTTCGCCGGTCTAGCACCCATTTTACTCGACGGTTCACAGCAAGCAAAATGGTTAAAACCGATGGCAACGTCATTGGCGTTCGGCATCGTGTTTGCAACAATTATCACCCTATTAATTGTGCCAATTAATTATTTGCTTGCGCGTAGATTTAAATATCTGTGTATCGACACTGGCTCTAAAACCTGGGCTGCATGGTTGGCATTTTGGAATAAAGAAGATGCAAACTCGGCACGATAGTGCTCAGCTCGTTAGTGGTCGCCTTATGAAATATCAAAACAAGTCTTGCCAGTTGAGAGAAAACGATGATTGAGTGGTTTGCAAAAAATCATGTCGCTGCCAACCTAATGATGCTGTGCATCATGTTGATGGGCTATACGGCGATTAGAAATGATATCCCCTTAGAGCTGATGCCAGACTTTGCCTTGGGCATAATAACCGTCACCACAGCGCTGCCCGGCGGCAACCCTGAATCGATAGAGGCGACTATTACCTCGCGTATAGAGGAGTCTGTCGCAGACTTAGAAGGCGTCAAGAAGATCACCTCACGCTCATCCGAAGATTTCTCATCGGTTGCGATCGAGATTGAATCGGGCTACGACCAGAAAGCGTTATTGAGTGATGTCAAGGGTCGAGTTGATGCGCTTAGCACCCTACCTGTCGATGCTGAGCGGCCAGTCATTGACCTAGCCGACATTCCTATCCAGGTTGTTGGCATCGCAATTTACGGCGATGTTGACTACAATCTGTTGTTTCAGACCGCCTCCGACATGCGTGAGGCTTTATTGCAGGTCGACGGCATCACCCAGGTTGGCCCTGTGCAGGCTCCAGGTCGGGAAATACAGATTGAAGTCAGCCCCGATGTACTCAAGCAGTACAAGTTATCGATCGCCGATATCGGCGCCGCTATTCAACGTAACGCGATAGATATATCAGCTGGCAATTTGCGTACCCGTGGCGGCGATATTCTAGTAAGAACAAATGGCCAGTCGTATACCAAGGAAGAGTTTGAACAAATCCCTGTATTCAATTCAGGTGACCGAGTTTTATACATCAAGGATTTGGCCACCGTGGTCGACGGTTATGAACTTCGACGCGTCGAGACTCAGTATGCAGGTCTCCCGGCGCTAACCATAGAGGCCTACCGAGTTGGCGATCAAAGCACCATCGAAATCGCCGAAAAAGTGTTTAACTTTATGGATGAGTATCAAAAAACTCTGCCACAAGGCCTTAGATTAGGTAACTACGGAAATACCTCTGCGGTGGTAGAAGATCGTCTCTCGACCTTAGTTACCAGCGCGATTCAAGGCGGTATCTTAGTGTTGCTATTGTTATCATTATTTTTACGACCGGCGGTTGCGCTTTGGGTTGGGCTTGGCATTCCCGTCTGTTTTCTTGGCGGCTTCGCGATAATGCCGCTATTGGGTTTAACCATGAACATGCTCACCATGTTCGCCTACCTATTAGTGCTGGGTATCGTAGTCGATGACGCGATTGTCACCGGCGAGAATATTTACCGCCACCAACGAAATGGCATGTCACCGGCTGACGCCGCCTTGTTTGGCACCAAAGAGGTCGCTGTGCCGGTAACCTTTGGCGTTTTGACCACGATGGTCGCGTTCGCACCATTGTTATTAGTCGAAGGTGCCTTATCTACTTTAGCCGCGCAAATACCGTTAGTAGTCATCCCCGTGCTGGCTTTCTCGCTGATCGAATCCAAGCTTATTCTGCCTTCGCACATGAGTACTATCAAACCACGTGATGAAAACAATCTTCGTGGTATAGGCCGAATTCAACAAAACTTCGCGCGTGGCTTTGAGTCGGCAATTATTAAGGTCTATCGGCCATTTTTAGATGTTTGTATATCCAATAAAACCATCACCTTAGTTACCGCCGTAATGCTGTTTGTGGTGACTATTTTTTCAATGAGCACTGGCTGGCTACGAGTGTCTTTCTTTCCCGAGTTTGAAGACAATGCGGTATTCATCAAGCTCACCATGCCAGCGACAACGGGCTACGACACTACCAAAGGTCACGTGATTCGTATGGTTGACATCGCCAGTGATTTGGCCGATGAATATATCGACCCCGAGACCGGCGAATCTTACTTTAAGTACATCGTATCGATTGCCGGATTATCAATCGGCCCTACCGGACCTAACTTTGGCAACAATCGAGGCATGGTAGTGATGGAGTTCATCCAAGGCGAGGATGGCCTGCCCGAAGGCTTCTCGATACGCAAAGTGCAAGAACAATTAAAAACTCGCATCGGCGAAATTCCGGGTGCTGAAAAGCTTAGTTTAACCTCCACTTTTGGCGACTTCGGCTCCCCGCTATCGGTCTCACTCTACGGCGATGACATCGAACGGATTGGCGCAATTAAAGATGACATTCGTGAATATTTACGCGGCTATCCAGGTGTGTTTGACATACAAGACAACCTATCTAGCGGCAAAGAAGAACTAAAGCTAGACATCAAACCGTTAGCAAATGCGCTCGGCTTATCGCAAGAGAATATTGCCTCTCAAGTACGCGAGGCGTTATATGGCTACGAAGCTCAGCGGATTCAGCGTGGCTATGAAGAAATTAAGGTAATGGTTAGATATCCACTCGGCTCTCGCTCATCGATAACTGATGTCAACAACATTCCGATCAACACACCCAACAGCGACGCGACTATTCCTCTGTCCGAACTGGCTGACCTATTGCCATCGCAAGGCGCGAACGCGATCTATCGAGACAAACAACGTAGAGCCGTCACTATCAGTGCCGATGTCGACCCCAACGCCTATGACGTGAACGTTATTCGTGCTGATTTAAGCCAATACTTGGATGAAAAATTTCTCTACGAGCCAACGGTTAGCTACGAAATGAGCGGCCAAGCTGAGAGCCAGAATGAGGCCAACGCCAGCTTTTTACTTGGCTTTATACTGGTCATTGTTGTTATCTACGGCCTACTGGCAATACCATTCAAATCGTTTGGCCAACCCTTGGTAGTAATGTCGATCATTCCGTTGGCCATTGTCGGCGCAATTATCGGACATTACGTAATGGACCTAGCGTTCTCAATGCTTAGTATCATGGGCATGTTGGGGCTGACTGGCATTGTAGTAAACGACAGCTTGGTGCTGGTTGACTATATTAATCAAAAACGTAAAGAAGGCATGCCAATTATGGAGGCCGTTTTAACCGCAGGTTAAACTCGCTTTCGGCCAGTAATACTCACCTCGCTGACCACCTTTGTCGGGCTTCTGCCGCTAATGCTCAATCAAAGCACGCAAGCGCAAGCGCTAATTCCGATGGCGGTATCACTCGGCTTTGGTATTTTGTTTGCCACGGTTATCACCCTAGTGATTACGCCAGTTAATTATCTCGCGGGGCGAGCATTGAAGCATAATGCCATCGCTCTGCTCGCTTGGCTAAGTCGTTGGTGGAACGCCACCCCGCAACGCCAAGTAGCCGACACTGAGGCTAAAGAGTAACAATAAAGAGTATCAGCTTGTAAACTAAACATTCATTATCATCAGCAAAGAGGCATTATGAAAACTCTATCTCGATCAGTCTTGATTACCATCGCAATTGCGTTGACTATGAGCGCAGCTCTAGCACAAAAACAAGTAACTCCAGAAGAACGTGCCTACAAATTTCGCACCAGTTTGTTTCAAACATTTGCATGGAAACTCGGCCAAATGGCTGGCTCTAAAGGCAGCAACAATGAGGCCGCATTTATTAAGCACGCGACTGATCTAGCCCAGTTATCAAGCTTGATCGAAGAAGGGTTTCAAATTGAAAACAGTCTGCCTGAAGGGAGTAAGGCGAAGCCTGAAATTTGGCAAGACTACGAAAAGTTTCAAGCCAGAGCACAAGACCTAGGCGATGCCGCGATGGGCTTCACTGAGTCTGGCGCAATGGCTAATTTCGACCCACGTGAGTTTGGCAGTAAGAGCTGCGGCGGCTGCCACCGTGATTTCAAAATTAAAGACTAAAACTGATTAGAAAAATCAACTGAAAGCTAGTAATAGCTTTCAGTTGATACTGGCACCATGTATAAAAACGCAGTGGCTAAATAGTAAACTAAAGTAACGCAAAGAATAATCACGACGAGCGAGAGTAGACGGCTGGCTATTTTAGAGCTCGGCATCGTATCACTTTCATGTATTTCTTTGTTGCCCGTCAGCATTGCGCTGGTGAGAGGCTCGCTCTTGATGAGTTTATAATAAATAATAGCCAAGACATGCAGGCCGATAATGGCAAGCACGGCATTACTGTTTAGCGAATGGAGTTCACTAATTCGGGCAATAGATTCGGCACTAATTAAACCGCTCAACGGACCGAAGAAATAGTCATCGCTGCTGAACAAGCCCAGCATCGCTTGAGCCAATAACACGCCAATCATTATTATCACCGAGACACCACCAAGCGGGTTATGTCCAAGATACCGTTTGGCCGATTTAGCTGTAATATTTCTGCTATAAGATAACAATACTGAAGGCGAAAAAATAAATGACTTAAATCTTGAATGGTGAGAGCCAACAAAGCCCCACACCAGCCGAAACAGCAGCAGCGTTAGCACCACATAACCCGAGTAAAAGTGATGCTGCATATTCTCAAGCACTTCAATGCTAAGCCAAGAATAAAATACAGCGAAAACTAGGCACCAATGAAATAGACGCGTCGGCAGATCCCATACCAGTGTAAATTTTCTCATCGATTAGAATTAAAACCCACCAACATCAAACGTATTGAGTTCAACGGTGGCCTTAGAATATTAGCTATGGTAGTTATAAATGCCTCCAGTCTGCCCTGCTTACAATAATATTACTAAGCCGATAGCTGGCGCAAGGCTGTCATCGCTCGGTCAGCATACGCTGACTGCACAAAAATGTGATCATGGAAGTAACCAGCAATCACATTTGCGCTAATACCGTATTCGCTAAGCTTGTCTGAAAAAGCAGCAGTAAGCCCCACTGCATCAAGACTTGAATGAACTTCTAGCGTAATACCGGTGTAGCAAGACTGGTACTCCATGCCATGCCGATCAGCGTGTGTTTTTTCGACAACCAGAGTGAGCCCTTCTTGCTCGGCAACCGATGCAACTGGGTTAAGGTTGGCGTGGTCGCCGTAAGCAGCACCAGGAAACGACAAAAATACAAATTCGCCAGTCATCAATACCGGTGACATGGTCGCCAATAGCTTGGCTAAATTGGTTTCACCGGTCATGTTGTTAACATCGTGATAACAAGCCTATTAAAGATGATTATCAAGCCAACTAATCGGGATCAATTTCGGCACCAACTCGGCGCTTCAACAATCCAAAAAAGGCTTCTTCAGCGGTACGTCTACCAGCGATTACTTCATGCACGTCTTGCGCGATTGGCATTTCAATACCAAATTTCTCAGCCAGTTTGATAACCGTAGGAGCACTTTTCACACCTTCAGCAGTCATCACCATTTGCTCTATAATTTCATCGATATGAAGGCCCTTCCCTAACTCAACCCCAACATGATGGTTGCGGCTTTGTGGACTAATGCAGGTCGCAAGCATGTCGCCCATACCAGTAAGGCCTGAGAACGTTTCTGCGCGCCCACCTAAGGCGACGCCTAATCGCGTAATCTCAGCTAAGCCTCGAGTGATCAGCGCCGACCGAGTATTATCGCCTGCGCCCAAACCGATGCCCATGCCGACCGCTATCGCGATGATGTTTTTTAACACGCCACCTAACTCACAACCGACAACGTCGCTATTGGTATAGACGCGGAATACTCCACTATTAAAAACTTTCTGAAGCTCTTTAACAATGATTTCGTCTTCCATCGCGATAACGCTAGCCGCCGCCTGCCCTGCCATGATCTCACGCGCCAGATTTGGCCCCATTAAAACGCCGACTGGATGACCCGGCAATTCGGCTTCAATAATCTGCGTCATGCGCAAGTCTGAGCCATGCTCTAGGCCTTTGGTCAAACTTACAATTGGAACCCAAGGCCGAAGATGAGGCCGAACGTCGCGCAACACATCACGGAACGAGTTTGATGGCACGCCCATTATCAATACATCGGCGCTGGCGACAACGTCTTCTATCTTTTCATGCGCTATCAAGTTCTTAGGCAGCTTTGCACCGGGTAAATATTTTTCGTTGGTATGCTTTTTATTGATCTCTTTAACCGTGTCTGCGCTGCGAGCCCAGAGCGAAATATCCGTATTATGCGCCACTATCGACGCCACCGTGGTACCCCAAGAACCGCCGCCAAGTAGTCCGACTTGTAATTTTCGCATTCCACTTCTCTTTTTACTAATCAATTGAGATTCACCGCTGTCGTTAAATTACTGAATTGAATTTTAAGGCTCGTTGGATAAATTAAGCCAAGCTTAAAAGTCTAAATCGTTGGGCATTGCTAAGGCTCGAATTTGCTCTAATCGATGAGACAATATTCGCAGCTCTTGACTGATTTTTTTACGTCGCTCGACAATATCCTCGCCACCGGCTTCCACGAGGCCATAACTATCAAGCAATTTATAGCCGTTCTTAAATAATATTTCTCCAAGCGATGCTTTACTGCTTATTCGTCGCTGCAAATACGCTTGTCGACCATACTTAAACGCCGCAACGACCAAGGCCTTTTCATCTAAGCTTTCTGTTGCACCGAGACTAGCAACTACGTCAGCAACTATTCGGTAAGATTCAATATACGGCTTTAAGGTACTGTGCGCGACCAACGGCTTCATATTGCGCAGCATGTTAAGCACATAGGCCCGATCGGCCATTTGCAATTCCCAATCAGCATCGTAGTGACTCAACTCACGCTTGATACTCTCGTGAAACTTATCTGTCGGTTCATAGAAAAATTCAAACTTAAACATATCTTTGAGTCTATCTGCGGCTCGCCAAAACCCCTCCAGCGGATCGTCTAAATTATTAGCCGCTTCAACCAAACTAAGTTCAGTAATCGCTTTCGCGAGGAAGTGATGAACAATCGTGTTTCGATAATAACTAGCGATTGCGTGTTGACGCTCTGGCACCGCGTAAACCGTTTCAGGTCCTTCGTCATAACGGTTAATCAATTTAGAGTTAACCATATTGTTAATCAGCTCTTGCATATGCTCGTTATTGCCGTCGTCAAAATCGCTGGTAAAGCGAATATCTCGCCCCTTTGACCACTCGCGCAAAGCGTTCATGTTATCTTGCAATTCCTGAATAGTTTGTGCTCTCGGGGCGGCGCCCAATAATGATAAAGACATCAACGACGTTAGCGTAATCGGTGTAACACGGTTAGCTTCTACGCCTATCTGAAAGGCAGTTTTTTGCAGCGCCAGGGGGTCATCATCGAAACTGGGTTTCTTAACCACAACTGGCTCGCCAAAATCAATGTAGATTCGCCCTAGAGGTTGCCGCATGCGGCGTAAGTAAGAGATAAACCAGCTTAGAGACTCAGGACGTTTAATCATGCCACTTTGTTCTGCGGCATAATCTTTTACGTCATTGATCATATCGTAATTAATAGCCACGGGGATCAAATACAAATCATCGGCACTCGACTCTTGCATCGCGTCCATTACGTATTTGAGCATGCCATATCGAGGCGGCATTAACTTGCCAACGCGTGATCGTGTGCCTTCAAACGACCAGGTCAACGGAAAACGCTTCTCCAATAAATAGGCAAGGTATTGTCTGAGAACTAACTTATAAAGAGGGTTATCTTGAAACGTACGCCGAATAAAAATCGCACCCGACCTCCTCGCCAAGAAGCCAAGACCGCCGAACGCCATATTAATACCGCCCATAGTATGCGGTGGCGGGAAGTCATTCTCAAATAAAACGGATTGCACAGCGATACCGTCCATATGCGTTTTATGAGTCCATAATAAAGCCGAAGGATTCTCTCTAACGATCGAACGATAGCGCTCGAGTTTTTCGATATCAATAGCAACTTTGTTCTCGTAGCCAAGCGAAATAATCCATCGATAAAACGCACCGGCCACGTCTTGCCAAAAATTATGTGGCATGGCTACTAGCTCTTTGAAATACGGCTCGGCTTTGGTCCGCAACCGTTGTTCGCTCTCGCCAGTTTAGGCTGCGATTTTTAACAAGCCGGCTTTATATCGATCACTTGCGCGCACCTGCTTGGAGACTAAGCGAGGTACCTTATAACGGCCACCACGTAAGCGGCGTTCGGCCACTTCAAGTGCCAAACTTGCTTGCTCGGCAACGTAGTCAGCTAAGTTGCTGTCGACCGCCGAAATCTTGCGTCGCAGCGTATACCGCTCGGACAAATCCCCAACGGTAGCGGGCTTTCCATGACACAGATCGCTCTGGCTGGATCAGAATCTAAAATACGCTGGGCCTTATTTTTACTCGGTCGACGCGGATTACCGCGTAATAAGTCGCGAAAGCGTGGTTTGTTATTAATCTCATCAAGGGAGGTTTTCCAGACAACCCGAACAGGCACGACTAAAGTATCTTCGTCAACCTGCAAGGCCATCTGCAAACCTTGAGTAGGGATATTTTCAGGGTCGTATGCGATACTCACAAGACAATGACTGACTGAGCCGGTAAAACCAACTTCAGCTTTGGAATTGCTAAGCCACTGGAGCAAAAAACGCTCCTCTACGTCGTGTACTGCATCAATGATGAAAAGTACTCTTTCTGAGTCGATGTGCGTCCAGGGATTAGTGATCATTTTTTCTTTTTTTAACTATCTAATGTTCTGGCTGAAACTTTCGCGG
>JAESTB010000058.1 GCA_016763815.1 Arenicella sp. | reverse complement strand
ATGGCCAAGGCGGTAAACGCCCTGCGGTAACCGACGCAGATTTGGTGCTTGGTAAGTTAGATCCAAATAACTTTGCCGGTGGCTCGATTGTTTTAAATACGGCCGATTCAGAGCGAGCTTTAATTGATGAATTGGGTTCTAAGTTAGACATGGACGCGCAAACAGCGGCCTATGGTTTGGTCGAAGTGGTGGATGAAAATATGGCCAATGCCGCGCGCGTACACGCGGTAGAAAATGGCGAGGACTTAGACAATTACACCATGATTGCTTTTGGCGGCGCGGCGCCTCTGCACGCTGGCCGATTATGCGAAAAGCTAGGGGTTGATCGCTTACTTGTTCCGGTTGGCGCGGGCGTTGGTTCAGCGATTGGTTTTTTGCGAGCACCGTTTAGTTTTGAAGCCAATCGCAGTGTCTTCATGCGCTTATCTGACTTCTCGCCAAGCATCATTTCAACGCTGCTAACTGAGCTTGAAGATGAAGCACGCGGGTTCGTAAGGCGTTGTGATCAACACGCTGATATTTTATCTGAGTTTAAAGTCTATATGCGTTACAGCGGGCAAGGCTGGGAGATACCTGTAATGTTAACTCAAGAGCAGGCTATTACGCCGCACATGGAAACCTTTAAACAGTTGTTTGAGACCGATTACCGCTCACTATTTGGTCGAGTGGTCGACGGCATGGATATTGAAATTACCGTTTGGGCGGTGAACGCCACTACGCCGTCAATGCCAGTTGCAAGAGCGACAGAGTTATCGGCGTCAGGTGAGGCTAGCATTGATTCAAATCGAAGCATATTTGATCCAGCGATGGGCCAAGCTCAAGAGGCGGCGGTGGTGTTGCGAGGCGAGATGAAATGCGGCCAAACTGTTAGCGGCCCTGCCGCCATAGTTGAAGACGAAACAACCGTCATCGTGCCTGCTAGCCGTGAGGCCATAATGCAAAGTGATGGCTGTATTGATATGACAGTGAGGTCTAAATAATGACTAATTCTACTAATATTCCGAATAAGCAAAATACCGTCGCCATGCAAGTCATGTGGAACCGTATGATCTCGGTGGTCGAAGAACAAGCTCAAGCGCTGATTAGAACGGCGTTCTCTACCTCGGTGCGAGAGGCCGGCGATTTATCGGCCGGCGTTTACGGTTTAGACGGCCGAATGTTAGCGCAAGCGGTCACCGGAACGCCTGGGCATGTAAATGCAATGGCCGATGCGGTAGCGCACTTTATTCGGCGAATTGGTCGTGAGAATATTTTTGAAGGCGATGTTTATATTACCAATGACCCTTGGGAAGGTACCGGCCACTTACATGATATCACCGTGGTCAGCCCATCTTTTCATAAGTCTAAGTTGATTGGTTTTTTTGCCTGTACTGCTCACGTGGTTGATATCGGTGGTCGCGGTTTTACCGCCGACGCAGCGTCGATTTACGAAGAAGGTTTGTACATCCCGATTATGAAAATGACCGAACGAGGCGAGGTCAATAAAACCCTGATTCACATCGTTCGTGGCAATGTTCGTGAGCCTGATCAGGTGGTCGGTGATATATACGCATTAGCTACCTGTAACGAAATCGGTCATCTACGTTTGATCGAAATGATGAATGAGTTTGATCTCGATGACCTACTTGAGATAGGTCAGTTTATTTTAGATAACTCACGCATCGCTACCTTAGAAAAAATAGCCGCATTACCCCGAGAATCAGCTAGCGGTGAGATGACCATTGACGGTTACCACACACCGATAGAATTGAAGGTCGCCCTTGAAATTAAACAAGATCACGTGCTCTGTGATTTCACTGGCTCATCAGGCGTCGATAAAATGGGTATCAATGTACCCTTGGTCTACACCCAAGCCTATGCTTGCTACGCCTTAAAGTGTGCCATCGCGCCAGAGGTCCCGAACAACGCCGCATCACTCGCGCCGTTTGTTATTACCGCACCGGTTAATACGATTTTAAATGCTCTGCACCCCGCTCCAGTGGCTTTGCGCCACGTGGTCGGTCAAATGCTTCCAGACGTGGTCTATAATGCGCTAGATAAAATTTTACCTGGGACCGTGCCTGCCGAAGGCTCTAGTACTTTATGTAATTTTCAAGTTTCGTTGCGTCCGCGAACCGATGCACCGGCTCCCGAGCATGCGGTACGAGCCGAAGTGCTAACCTTTAATTCAGGTGGTTCAGGCGCCAGACCAAGTTTAGACGGTATGAGCGCGACTGCGTTTCCATCCGGCGTTATGACCATGCCAGTAGAAGCGACCGAACACACTGGGCCAGTCATTATCTGGCGTAAAGAGCTGCGCCCAGACAGTGGCGGAGCGGGTAAGTATCGCGGTGGCCTTGGTCAGTTTATGGAGGTCGGCGCTACCGATGGACACGAGTTTGATTTTTCCGCTATGTTTGACCGAGTTAATCACCCCGCACGTGGTCGACTCGGCGGGCACAATGGAGCGCCAACGGTAATCACTCGCGAAGACGGTTCTGCGATGCAGGGTAAAGGTAAGCAATTTATACCTAACGGTGGTCGTGTTAAGTTGGAGTTCTCTGGTGGTGCCGGTTACGGCGACCCTAGCGAGCGTGACCCTGAGTTGGTTAAGCGTGATCTATTACGCGGCTACATCTCTGCCGCTGCGGCCAAACGTGATTATGGTTTGAGCGATGCTGAGATTGAGCAAATCAAGCAAGCGTTGGCGAAAGGCGAGTCGATCGAATGAGTGAGCCTGTGTCATTGGTCGCGCCATTAAAAACACACTACGATGTGGTTATTGTCGGTGGTGCAAAAATTGGTTCGTCGGTGGCTTGGTTTTTAACTAATAACGCAGATTTTGACGGCTCGATTTTAGTTGTTGAGAAAGACCCTACGTATGCGTTCTCTTCTACCTCACACACTAACAGCTGTATGCGTCAGCAATTCTCGACTGAGATTAATATTCGTGTTTCGCAGTTTGCCGCTGAGTTCATTAATAATTTTCAAGAGTATTTTTCAAACGACCCGCGCGTGCCGAAAATTAACCTTCAGAGTTTCGGTTACATGACCTTAGCTGATAATGCCGATTCCGCGAAGGCCCTGCGCCAATCGCAAGCATTGCAAGCGAGCTGCGGTGCAGGTACAAAAACAATGACGCCTGAAGAAATAAAGCGCGACTATCCGTTTTATTTTTTAGACGATATTGTGGCCGGCAATCATAATCTGATTAATGAAGGCTACTACGACGGCAACACGGTGTTTGATTGGTGGAAGCGCTCAGCTCGCGAAAAAGGTGCCGAGTACATAGCTAATGAGGTTGTTGCTATGAAGCTCAATGCCCAAGGGTCGAGCGTTGTCAGTGTTAGCTTAGCCAGCGGCGAGGAAATTAATTGTGCTAAATTAGTTAATGCCTCTGGGCCTCGTGCCGCGTTGACCTCGCGCATGGCCGGCATCGACATTCCGGTTGAGCCGCGAAAGCGTTATAGCTATATCTTTGCCGCTGAGAAACCGCTTGATCGCGATCTGCCTTTGACTGTTGACCCCTCCGGTGTGCACGTGCGCAGCGAGGGCCACTATTACTTAGCAGGCTGCCCACCTGACTTTGATCCAGCGGTTGAGGTTGATGACTTCATTGAAGATCATACTCTTTGGCAAGAT
>JAESTB010000057.1 GCA_016763815.1 Arenicella sp. | reverse complement strand
TGGGACTAAATATTTTGGTCCTTGTTGATGGGTTGTTCGTAGTCTCGTTAGCCACCAGGTATTGAGAAATCATATCGGACTGACTGAAAATTACGGTATCGCTAGCACTCTATCAACTTCCGAGCGTATTTCTTTACTCATTGGCTCAACGTCCGAGGCGAAGTGTTTAACGGTTTGGCCGTCTGCCGAGACTAAATACTTGTTGAAGTTCCAGCCTGGCTGCTTGCCCGTTTTCTGACTTAGCATTTTGAATAGTTTGTTAGCATTCTCGCCGCGTACTGAGCTAGGCTCAAGCATTGTAAAAGTCACGCCATAGTTGACATAGCAGACGTCAGCGACTTTTTCGCTGTCACTGTGTTCTTGTTTAAAATCGTTTGACGGAAAGCCAATAATGGCGAGTTTATCGCCATACTGCTGATGTAATTTTTCTAAGTCTTTGAACTGCGGCGTAAAGCCACATTGGCTAGCGGTATTGACGACCAATAGTGCCTTGCCTGAAAACCGCTGACAAAATTCAATCTTTTCGGTTGAGCGTAGCTTTGTGGCGCTATAGTCGAGCAGCTCGTGACAGTCGGCGGTTGCGGTCGCTGGCATGCTTAGAAGCGCAGATGTGGCGAGTACTAAAAAAGAAATGATGGTTTTCATGGTTTCTTGGATTGAATATTTATAATCAGTCTACGCTAACACTCGCCTGTCAGCGTTATGTAAACCTTGATCTCAGCGATACAGATTAAATCTGTATTTTAACCGCCGTTTCTAATCACAGATCTAAAATAAAAAGCCGCCATATGACTAAGCTAGCAAAACCTGAACTCTCCCGTGTTATTGAGGTGGCTTGGGAAGACCGCACACCGTTTGATGCGATTGAAACCAACTATGCTTTGTCTTAGTCGCAGGTGACTAAGTTAATGGGTAAAGAAATCAAAGCCAGCTGGTTCAAAATGTGGCGTGAGCGGGTCGCTAGCCGCAAAACCAAGCATCTGGCTAAGCGGTGGTTTAACGTTGGGAGAGCGCATTGCTCTGCGAAATATAAACGCAGTTAAAATACTAGGTCGCTAACAACTCATCTTGCTCTTGCGGCTCCGGCTTGTGCTCAGACGCAAGAACAAGATAAACCGTAGGCAATACCACTAAGGTAAAAAACGTACCAACCAGCATGCCAGCAACTAAAATGATGCCAATGCTATTGCGTGCTTCGGCACCCGCGCCTGAGACTAACACCAGTGGAAAATGTCCGAGCACGGTTGCTCCTGTGGTCATTAATACTGGCCGCAAGCGTGTTTCAGCTGATTGCTTAATCGCGCTTAATTTATCTGCGCCTTGTTTTTGCAATTGGTTAGCAAACTCAACGATTAAGATTCCATTTTTAGCAATCAGACCGACCAGCGTGATGAAGCCTACCTGCGAATAAATATTAATAGTTGTGAAGTCTAAAAATGCAAACAACATAGCGCCCGACAAGGCTAATGGCACTGACCCTAGAAGGACCACTAAGGGGTCTCGAAAACTGTTGAACTGAACCGCTAAGACTAAAAATACGAATACTAAGGCTATAAGCAGTACGCCTTCGAGGGTATTGCCTTCTAACCTGATCTGTCGGGATTCACCGGCGTAGTCAATGTCGTAGTTTGCCGGTAAAATTTTTGCCGCGGCTTGCTCTAGCGCAGCTAAGCCTTGTTCTTTAGTGGTTCCGGGAATCACTTCTCCAAAGATTCGAAAGGCATTTTTTTGTGCGAACTTCGACAATGCTCTGGGCGCGGTTTCAGTGTCTAAGGTGGCGATGCTGCTAAGTGAGATCAACTCTCCAGACGGTGTTCGTATCTGGATATTGAGAATGTCGTTAGGGTTAACCTTTTGCTGATTTTGGATCATCGGTATTACCCGATAGGCCCGGCCCTCTTGATCGTATCGATTAACGAAGTTGCCAGAAAGGTAGGTGCCAAGCTGACGAGTGACGCCGGCTAGATCCATGCCGAGGTCGGCAATCAGTTCTCTATTTAGTTTAAGCCTGGCTTGTGGAAGATCTATTTTTAAGTCGGTATCAGCGAATAAAAACTTGTTGCTAGTTAGAGCAGCGCCAACCATTTGCTCTGCATAACGTCTCATTTCTTGGAAGGAGTCGGTGCTTAGCACCACCAGCTCTACCGAAAAATTGCCGGAGGTCGGCAGTGCTGATTCTAATACGGGGAATGCTTTTAAACCCGGTATTTGAGACAGCGAGCCAAAGGCTTTCCAGAACATCTGGTGTACGCTTTCGTCTCGCTCAGATAAAGGTACGAAGTCTACGCCACCAAAGGCACCAGAGGGGTTTACTATTTGCCACATGAATTTTGCACCCTCTAATTGCTTCATGGTTTGTACCACTTGGTCCATATGATGGGTGGTGTATTCTAATGAGGCGTCAGGCGGCGATTGAACAATGACATTAATGCTTGACTGGTCTTCGGTTGGTGCAAGTTCTTTAAGTGAGAAAAGGTAGAACGGCACGGTAAGTAGGGCAAAGAAGATCGCGATGCACAGCACTTGGGTTTTATAGTCTATGGCGCGATCAAGTACCTTGCTGTAGTGCTGCTGAAGGTTGGCGAATATGGCATTAACCTTCAGCGTAAAGCGGCCTTCTTCGCCGCCTTCAGGGCAGGCGTAGGCACTCATGATGGGCGACAGAGTGACGGCCACAAAGCCTGATATTATCACCGCTATCGCCAAGGTGAATGCGAATTCTTTGAACAGCGCACCGGTCAAACCCGATAGTAAACCGATCGGTGCGTACACCGCGGCCAATGTAATTGTCATGCTGACTATGGGGGCAAAAAGCTGTCGCGAGCTGGTGAGCGCTGCTTGCAGTCGAGTCATGCCGCTGCGCATGTGCCGTGCTACATTTTCGACCACCACAATTGCATCATCTACCACCAAACCAACCGATAAAACGATAGTCAGTACTGTGAGTAGGTTGAGGGTAAAGCCCATTACCGTCATCGCCGCAACAGCACCTAGTAATGAGATAGGGATGGTAATAAGCGGCACCAATGCGGTTCGTAACGAGCCCATCATCAGAAGCACTACCAAGCCTACCAATAGAATGGTTTCGATCAGAGTGATAAAAATTTCTTTAAGGGCGCTGCGCATATACAGCGTGCCATCAAAACCATCGGTGATACTTAAACCTTTTGGCAGAGTGGCGTTAATCTCCTCAAGCATCACATAGAGCTGATCGCCAATCGCAATCTCGTTGGCGCCTGGCAATGGCCATACGGAGATGTAAAGCACCTCATTTTCATCCAATCTGGCGGTCACTTCGCCCTCGGCTTCGTCGACCGATATGTCGGCAATATCGCGTAAGCGTACTTGCACGCCATCGCTATGCTTGACCACTAGCTGTTCGAAATCGGCGACTGAGCTAAGCGATGTATCGGTTAATAAGCTAATTCGTTGATACTGATTTTCTGCTTGCCCCACAGTGGCAATTAAGTTGTTTGCACGCAGTGCCGCCGAAACTTCATCGGCTGACAAATCATAGGCCGCAAGCTTTAGCGGGTCGATCCATATACGCATCGCTGGTTGGCGGCTACCTTCAAGCCCGATTCGCTGAACTCCAGGAATCGCGGTTAGTGCTGGGGTTACGTTACGAGAAAGATAGTCGGTGGCTTCAAAGCGCGAAATGTCGGCGACCTCTTGGTCATAATTAACCGTAAGATAGAAAATTGCGAACGGACGGTCTGCGCGCACTACTTCAACCGAAGGGTCTTGTGCGCCCTCGGGTAATTCGAACTTTATCTGGTCTAGTCTTGAAGATAACTCTGCCAAGGCACGGGTGCTATCTTCATTGAGCTTTAACCAGACGGTTACTGAGCTTACACCCGGTGTGCTACGGGAATCTATATAGTCGACGCCCGGCACGGTGGACGCAACTCGCTCGACAGGTTCGGTAATAAAACCCTTAACGGTCTCGGCCGACGCGCCTATATAAGGAGTGGTTATTTGTAATGACGCACTGGAAATACGCGGGAACTGCAACACCGGCAAATCAAACGCCGCGCGTATTCCAATTAATACCAGTGCCAGTGACAACACCACCGCTAATACTGGTCGTTTGGAAAAAACGTCCATGACAGATGCTTTGGCCTTATTCACTGGTGCTGGCCTCTGAGTCTATCTGCGCTTCAATTACAGTTGTTGCTGCGTCGAATTCAGGTTTAAGTTCGAGTTTCAAGTTAGCGCCCGGTTCATCGCTAGCTGGTTCGATTGTCTCGACCGAGGAAGTCAGCGGTTGTGGTAATTCGCTCGGCCCTACTTCGGCTGTGGTGGCTAGATTGTCTGCCGTGCTCTGATGGTTAACCTGTTCAGCATCTGTGCTTACAGAGCCGTCACCCGACAACTTAACCAATAGGTCTTCTCGTAGCTTGTAAGCACCGACAGTTGCTACGACCATGCCCTCTGATAGATCGGTTTTCAAAATTGTTTGATATTGCTCTTTAGCCAGTACCGTAACGGACTTTCGTTTGGCTCTCCATTGCTGAGATTGTTGCTCGAGTAAAAACACATAGCTGCCAAAACTGTCAAAGCGTACTGCGGTGCTAGGTAAGCGAATAATAGTTTGTTCGGGACCGGTCGGTGCCGATACGGTGACAAAGGACCCGGGTGTAATAGCCTTATCTTGGTTGGCTATCACGGCCCTCACGGCTAGGCTTCGAGTGGTGCGGGAAAAAGCCGGCTCGACTACCGATACTTGACCGACGCGTTGGCCTTCAAATAGCTCAGGAGCGGCGGCGGTAATGGCTTGGCCAGCCTCGATTTTCCCGTGTTGTTGCGGCAGTTTAAAATCAACCCATAACTCATCGGTATTGCCGACCAGCCAAGAGATAAGAGTGTCAGCCTCGATGTATTCACCGACTTCAAAATCGTGTAAGCCGCTATTTCCCCCGAACGGTGCGACTATTGTTTTATTTGCAATGCTTTCTTTTATCGACGCGGCCTGACCTTTAACCACCCCACGCTGGCTGCGCGCTTGGTCGATCAATTGCTGGCTTACAGCTTGCTTGTTTTTTATGCCTGACAAACGTTTAAAGTCTTGTTCAGCCAGTTCGATCTGTGGTTCTAAGGCACTTAGTTGAGCTTGCTCCTCGGCAATATCGAGTTGTATTAGTAGTTGACCTTTTTTGATCAATGAGCCTGATTTAAAACCGATCTTCGCAATAACGCCCGCTACCTCGTTGCGAAGCTCGATTTCTTGCGGAGCACGGACTTCTCCACTGACTTTGATCTGAGGTTGCCACGTGCTGTAGGCAATGCTTTGAAATTCGACCGTTTCACTCGGCTCGGGAAATGACTCACCGAAGGCGATGGCTGCACGGATCTGAAAAAATTTAACCAGCGCCAGTATCAAAAAAATACTAAGACAAATTGCTACAACAGCTAACCAACGTTTTTTAAGCATGGGGTTTGAACGACCTATAGGTTTGGTATTTAGGGTTAGTAGTTAGGGTTGTTAGATTAGTATTCTGGACTATTTAGCGTCGTCACAAGGTAAACCTCAGCCTTGCTGCCGAAGCCAGTAAAGTGTTGGGATCGATTATCTAGTAATAACGTCAGTTTAGCTGCAAAATTTACGCGTGATATTTATATTTGAAGAGGTCTTAACACTGATCAAATATAGCTAAGTTTAGTCTTTTGGGTAATCTTTAATGCGATTTAATTATACCAAAGCAGTCACTGTACCTTTATACGGCCATGTTAGTTTAGCGGTCGTAAATACCTACCTTGCATTGACTGTTTAGTTTGACAAATCGATTAATCTGAGCTTTGTCTCAACTTTATTACCTAGAGTCTCAACTTTATTACCTAGAGTCGCAACTCTGTCAAGCTGAGTCGCAACGCTGTCACTTGGAATGCTATCACTGAGACAGGTTGAACGGTTTTAAGTCACTGATCGGTCGCGGAGCGGCGTCAGACGCGGTCTTAGATGATGCTAGAAGCGAAATGCGAGTAGCCGAGGCGCGTATAAATGCGATCAAATCACGTATCGCACAACGCCAAGTATTGGCCCCTTTTGATGGTGTCGTCGGCTCGCTTAAGAACGCTATTCGTGTCACCAAGGAGAATTCGTCGGACTAGAGTGAGACGATTGGTGTATTAGTATTAGTAGAGCTAATTATCGATTTGCTTGCCTAATAGTGCAAAGTGTCAGCAAGAGTGGCTATTGGTTTCTAGACGCTCTTGCTGGATAGGCTTACTTACTATGTTAACTAATTTACTATATCAGCGAAGTAATTTAGTTAAGTTATTAGGCCGATAAGGCACGTAACATCCATGCTGTTTTTTCATGCACCCGCATTCGGTCAGAAATTAATGCTGCTGACGACTCGTCGTCGGCTTCTTGTGCCACCGCCAACGCCGCGCGGCAGGTTTTTACCACCTGCTGGTGCCCTTTAGTCAGTAATGTCGTCATGTCATCTGCGCTGGGAACGCCATCAACTTCTTTAATCGAACTTAATTCAGAAAAGGCCTTATACGTTGCCGGTGCCGCGACATCTAAGCTACGGATGCGCTCGGCAATATCATCAACCGCGATTGCCAGCTCGGTGTAGTGGTCTTCGAACATTAAATGTAGCTGGTTGAACATCGGCCCAGTCACATTCCAATGAAAGTTGTGGGTCTGTAGGTATAGCGTGTAGGAGTCGGCCAATAAGTGCTTTAGATGTAAAGCGATGTTAAGCCTATCTTGTTCTTTAATGCCAATATCGATGGTGCTCATGGTGAGGTCTCCCTGTTGATCTGTGATGGTTTGAGCTAAATAATAGCGAGAATTTTTCGATCAGTATATTGATACTATTTGATGATGATATTCTAAAAAACAAATCATACGCATGAGTGTTTTTATTGCTTGGTCGAGCTATGTCCAACCCTGCCCAGCACTGAATGAATAATTATTCGTCTGGCTCTAAAATTGTGTCGCCGATAGGCGCAGCAAGGCCGTCAGCAACCAATGTTCTCACCTCGCTCCCGGTAAGTGTTTTTAAAAAACTAACAATTTGGCTTTGTTCCAGTTTGTTTAAATTTAGTCGCCGTATTAGAGGGCTTAACAGCTCGTGCTCGACACCGCCACCGCTGTAGAACGCCAGTACATCGTCTAAATTTTTAAAGCTACCATCGTGCATATAGGGTGCGGTTAGCTCGACATTTCTCAGTGAGGGTGTCTTGAATTTCCAGCGATCGCTTGGTTTGGTGGTTACTTCGTACCGCCCGAGATCATTTTCCTTGATGCCGCCAACAGTCTGAATCACACTTTGCTCAACCTGTGCGGTAACGCCTGGTGCCAATTGAACGGTTATCATGTCCGGGATTTTAGTCATTGAAGTTGAATAGCCGAGACCGGTGTTGTGTAGTTTTTGATCGGTAAACAGAGCGTCGCGACTATTGATTGTGTGGCATGAAGAACATGACGCTTTGCCAATGAATAACTGATAGCCGGCTATCTCTTGTTCGCTTAATGCGCCCTCACTGTTGCCGTAAAGCCATTGGTCGAAACGTGAGTTAGCGGCGATTAAGCTGCGTTCATATTGTGCGATCGCTTGGCCAATATTGAGCATGTCGGGCACCTGCCCAAACGCCTTGTCGAACAGCGATAGATACTCTGGGTCACCCTTAATAAGGTCGATCACCGCGCCGATAGAGGCGTTATTCATCTCATTGGCGGCCAATAAAGGTGACCAAACCTGTTGAGCTAATTGGTTTTCGCGAGCATCCCAGAACAAAAGCTTGGCAAAAGCAATGTTAAGAATTGTTGGCGCGTTGCGCTTTATGGCACGGCCTTCAAAGCCGATTGGTCGAGAGACCTCATTGCTACTAAAGCCTTGTTCAGGGATATGACACATGGCGCATGACATGGTCTTGTTATGTGATAGGCGCCTATCAAAAAATAGTTTGCGACCGAGTTCAATTTTGTTCCGATCAATCTGTTCTACTGCGTCTTTAGCTAGTACTGGAAGCCCTAGCTGAGGCGTTTTTGCTATTTCATACAGCTTAGCGGCTTGGCCACGTCGCATAGCCAAGCTTAATGAATTGGTTTTATAGGACGATTGTTGATAACGTGTTTTATCGTCACCGGGGGCTAGGCGGATGTGGCTTAGAGAGTTGTCTTTTTGTTCCGCGTTGCTAATGGAGCTGGCCACCATTAGACAAGTAAGTACTCGCCACAACCTCATCTATTTTTTGTTTATTGCCGCTTCAGCAATGGCCTCTTCAAGTAGCAGTGTCTTGACGTCGTTGATCAAAATATCTGGATGTAAGAACGACATACTATAGATGTTGCGAATCTGCTTTTTTCGATCAATCAGATAGACACGTAAAATATGTGAAAATTTATTACGCCCTTCGCCCGCGTTAGTAGCGTCAGGCACCACCGACTGCTGGTATGACTCAAGAACTGGCTTGATTGCTTGGTCTGATTGGCTGGTTAAAAAATGCCAATCGATGGTTTTGCCGACATTGAGCGATTCGCTGAACTCCTTCATAACCTCGGGCGTGTCAAACTCTGGGTCGAAGCTAATAGTCAGTATTCTAAGTTTGTCTTTAAGGCCCTGTTGCTCAGCAATCTTATTACCCGTGGTATATAGAACCATGGTCGATAGAGGGCAGCCGTTAACATCATCGCAAGTGCGGTAAATGAAGCTTAGTAGCGTGACCTTGTCGTCCATGAGATCAGCAAGGCTTTGCGACTCACCCTCGGTATCCAATACCTCGCCATCAGCAGCTTGGCCGATTACCGGCAAGGAATAAGTGCCGGCTGCGGGCGCTTCAAACGAGAGCTTCCCCCAGCCTGGCGCAAGGTATACGCCTTGGCGGTCGGTTTTAAGGTCAGCTGACAAAGCGGTGAAATTAACGCCATAGAAAGCGGCGAACAATATTGTTGCCGCTATAGCCTTAAACGTCGTTTTAGCCTTAAGCTTATCCATAGTCTTAAAAATAGGCATTGCGTTAGCTATAGTAGAGCATTGCTACTGCGAGGCAAGCCCGTCATCGACGCTTGGACTTTCTACTTGCGTAGTAGTGTCAGGCCGCTGCATCCCATATAAACCGTAAGCACCAAACCTCATTTGGTGGGCACTACCAAGTTTCTCGGCTTTAAAATCAATCTCGAACTCTAGCTTCAGGTCTTTTCCATCCCAGGTGTACGACTTGAAGAACTGCTCATCGGCAGCGCCTTTCTTGTCCCAATTTTTTAATAGAGATGAAGTGAAGTAAGCACGTTTGCCGTCCCAGCTTTGTGAGATCATATTCAGCTGCGAGCCAATAGCCTTCTCATATATCTGTTTGGGTGCAAATGGATCTGAGATATCAAAGTATCGAGCCTTGCCGTCCATAAAGGTTTGTACCCAAAGGCCTTTGTCGTCTGACGTAATCGAAATGTCGACTGGTAAAGGTATTTTTGATGGGTCACCAATATCGGCGACTTCTTTTGAATGCCACTCGCCTTTATCATCTTCGTAGATCAGCCAAATTTTGGAGGTCAACGCGGTAGTCGTGAAGCAGTAGTTGTGATCAGGCTGCCATGCGCAGCGTATTTCAAGTGGCGCGCCTGGCACGTCGAGTATTTTTTCTGGTTTGCGAGAATGCAGAGTCCATTTCACCACGGTATTGCCAAAGCGCTTCATCGCCTCGCTGTCTTGTAGCAACGTACCAAAGTCCATCATGTAGTTTGACCACCCGGTGAACGACGAGGTGAACATCGCATTACGGCGAGGCAAAACTCTGACATCGTAGCCATAGCCATCAGCATAGTCACCTGATTTTACGGCTCCGCGAAGGTCTTGGTCGGTCGGATTCCAATGAGTGGCGATGTATTCGCCTTGATTCGAATACTCTACCAATGCAGTACGACCACCGTGGTCCGCATTGTTAGACAGGGCGGTAATCATCATTCGCCCAGGAAGTGCGTAGAACGTGTGTGGGCCAACCACGCCGCCACTTTTAGCAACAAAGTTATTAATGGTTTTGTGTAACGTAGGTTTCGCTGGGTCAGTATGTACGTCGAATATGAAGATCTTACTGCTATCGAGGCCGCCAGCCCAAAGATACTTTCTATCGTCGGTGAAACCGGAGTGGTGGGCTTCGTTGCGGCCGCCAACCGAGACAGAGTTAATCACCTTTCCGTATTGTGCTGAGATCGGATTGACGTCGACAGTGACCATCTTATCTTGTTCGTCACCTAAGCCTTCACGACCCAGAGTCCAGACATAAACGAAATCTTCTTGGCCTACGATTTTCGCCATATACGGCGACATGCAGGTTTCATCGGCGCTTGATGTAGCGCTGATACCAATGGCTAGAACGGCTAAAAAAGAGACAACTATACTGCGATTAATACGATTCATTAAATCCTCCAAACACAACTATTTTTATTACCTACTTATAACTCACAGGCTGCACTCTTAGAAAAAAATAGTCAAGTGTCTGTTAGCGGATTCGGTAATCTCTAATTAAGCGTTTTAGCCCTCGACGTTTCGGCCATCGCTATAGCATACGTCGCCACTTGGTCGCGGATTTTCTGGTCGCTGATTGCCAACATTCTAATTGCCAGCAATGCGGCGTTGGTGGCATTATTTATCGCCACAGTAGCGACAGGAATGCCTTTGGGCATTTGCACAATTGATAGTAGCGAATCCATTCCGTCCAGTTTCTGCTTGCTACCGGCAATCGGTACACCGATCACTGGCAAGGTGGTGCACGATGCCACCATGCCCGGCAGATGCGCGGCACC
>JAESTB010000056.1 GCA_016763815.1 Arenicella sp. | reverse complement strand
TGCCAGTTTGTGTGTCCATGGAATAAATTTGCCCAGACTACTAAAGAACCCGATTTTACGCCCAGAGAGCAGCTAACGGACCAGAAACTCGTCGATCTATTTGACTGGACTGAAAGTGAGTTTTTAAGCAACACAGAAGGTACCGCCATTAGGCGTATTGGCTATCAATCGTGGCTACGAAATATTGCTGTCTCTCTTGGCAATGCCGACTCTAGCCCAGAGATAATCTCAGCCTTACAACTCAAATTAGCAAGCGCCGAACCATTACTCACAGAGCATATTCTATGGGCACTTGAACAACACATTAAACCTTAAAGCAGCGACCACCAACGATGTCTCTATTTTCAAATCAGCCTTCAGACGTTATCTACTTTTCAATGGACGATTCTAACGAGCCTATGGCTCGAAACTCGCCACACCCGTTTCAATTGGACGACCACCTTTGGCCCACCGTTGAACATTATTATCAGGCGCTAAAATTCAACAATGTCGACTACCAAATGAAGGTTCTTGGCGCTCCCACCGCGACGCACGCGAGAAGTTTAGGCAACGCTCGTTTTAAAAAGAAGCGCAGTGATTTCAAACAGGTAAGAACAACCTTGATGACCCGGGCTATATATACCCAGGCAAAAACCTATAACAGTATCGCCAACAGGATCTTACAAACAGACTCAGCGGCCTTAGTTGAGAATAGCCAATTTGACTACTACTGGGGCTGCGGGCGAGATCATCGGGGCGACAATCATTATGGGAAAATATTGATGAAGGTCAGAAGCAAGCTACTCAGTGAGCTTAATGGCTAAAATAGCAAGCTATTGGCAAGTTTTTCAACGACAAGTGCCGTCATTGTTATCCGTTCGTCGCGTTATATCGAGACCTCAGTTAATAATACGACATAAAAACACCCGCTTCATTCGATTGAGATTAAGCTGTGACCACTGAAAACTCAAATTCACAGGCCATGACATACATCCGCACAAACCTGCTTATTCTAATCGCATTGGCACTAATCACCTCTTTATCAATGGCCGAGCCGACTCTCCCAAACACGGTAAGGGAAATGCGCATTGAGCTCGATCGCGTTAATTTTGATCTCAAAGGTAAAGACGCTAAAATTAGGCGCTTAGAAGAAATTTTGCCGCACAGCGAGGCTCTGGCAGAGAAAAATAGTAAAGACGCTGGTTTTCAGATGATGGCGGGCTTCTATAATGCCCAATATGCGAGCTATAGAGGTGGCATCGGCGCGTTGAAATATGCCAAAGCGTCGCGAAAATATCTGACACAATCGGTAAAGCTAGACCCCACAATATATGGCTCATCAGCACATACTGTACTCGGGACCCTTTACGCTCAAGTTCCTGGTTGGCCGGTTGGATTTGGGGATAAAAAGAAAGCTCTCAACAACTACCAAGTCGCATTAAAGTTATCTCCCAACGGGCTAGATTCAAACTTCACTTATGCTCAATATCTATTTAGTCAAAAGAAATACAAGGGCGCTAAACGTTACTTAGAGAAGGCTGCTCTAGCGCCACCGCGTCCAGACCGACCTAAAGCGGATAGTGATGTGAGCAAGCGAATCAGCAAAGGCCTAAAGAAAATTGAGCAGCGTCTTGCTGAAAATGGCTAGTTATTGTTAGCAGCGGGACTGAGGACTTGTTATAGCCGGGACTAGCATGACGTCTGGAGCCTTTCACGATTCATGATCTGTGTCGATCATGAGCTGACATTAATTCAGCCAAAAAAAAGCCAGCGCAAGGGCTGGCTTTTCTCTCAGAAAGAAAAAATTAACTACTTAATTTTAGCTTCTTTATATTCAACGTGCTTACGAACAACTGGGTCATACTTTTTGACAACCAATTTTTCAGTCTGAGTCCGTTTGTTCTTAGTAGTGGTGTAGTAATGACCCGTATTGGCTGTTGAAACCAATTTGATTTTATCTCTCATAATTGCTTTCCTCAGCCTTATACTTTAACGCCAGAGGCGCGTAAGTCTTTCAATACAGTGTCGATGCCTTTTTTGTCGATAATACGAATGCCTTTTGTAGACACACGTAGACGAACCCAAAGGTTTTCACTCTCAACCCAAAATTTACGGTAATGCAGATTTGGCATGAAAGTGCGGCGCGTGCGATTTTTCGCGTGCGATACATTGTTACCAAACGTCGTACCTTTACCAGTCACCTGACATACTCTAGACATTGTTCTAACCTTTTAAATAATAATACTGTTGAGCTTAGGGCGATCAACAAAGAAGCTTTAAACCCGTTTTCGCTATTTTTAACAGCCATGAGCCATTTTAAAAAATAACCTAAGCTATCTGAAAATAGCCGGGCAGCAACCTTTTACGGTCAACCTAAGTGTTTGTTTTATCTAGAATGCGTAGTCAGCAGACTCCGTCATTCCGTTCTAGGGGGCGATTTATACCAGAAACCCATTGAAAATAAAACTGATTCTCACGATTTTAGCTGTTATTTCTTCGGCTTTTCCGGCTTTTAACACTTAACCGCTCGAATAACCGCATTAGGTCGCAAAAAGCTAGCTCAATGCGCCCATCTCGGCAAACGAAATGACCTCTGAGTCGCCCACCACGAAGTGGTCTAGTAGTTTAACACCAACCATGCCTAGCGCGAGATAGAGAGTATCCGTTAAAGCCTTATCTGCGGCACTTGGTTCGGCAACCCCGCTCGGGTGGTTATGGGCAACAATCATCGCCGCGGCATTGTGCTTTAACGCTTCTTTGACAACTTCTCTAACCGGCACGGACGCGGTATCGATGGTCCCTCGAAATAATTCTTGGTGATGAATGACGCGATGTTTACTGTCGAGAAACATCGCGAAGAACGATTCATATGGCTTATCGCGTAACTGCAAGGTTAAATAGTCGCGGCTCACCTGTGGATTGGAGATTGCATCACCCTTCACCATTTGTTCCATCAAATAACGTCGCCCCAACTCTAAACCTGCTTGAAACTGAACATACTTTGCGGTGCCAATACCCTTTAATTGACACAGATCTATTGATGACAGATTCAGTAATGCTCGTAAACCACCGGCATCAAGCAATGCCTCTCTAGCAATGTCCAAGGCTGTTTTGCCCGGGATACCAGTTCTTATGAAGATAGCCAACAGCTCGGCATCGCCCAAGGAGCTGGGACCATTATTAAGCAGCTTCTCTCGAGGCCGTTCAGACTCGGGCCATTCTTTGATCGGTAAATTTTTGATTGATAAATTTTGAATATTCTTCTGAATAAACATGATTACTCTCCCTGATTTAATCATTTAACTTTGACTGTGGTTTTTGAGTTTGCGAAATCAAACCATTCCTTGGCCATGAACCTTCGCATACTCAGACGATTAGAACACAGGTTCACATCTGATACAAAGCCTGTCGGCATGACTCTCATTTGAGTAATTAACCCAACTACACAAATAAATAAATGACAAATACACGGGCAATCAGGGATAATCTCGTTCTGACAAACAGCTAATCGCTCATCAACAATTACTTAAAACGGCGTCAACACATTGAAAAGTCTAATGAATAAGCGAGTATTACTGGGCGTAAGCGCAGGCATCGCAGCCTATAAAACGCCAGATTTAGTCCGTAAGCTCGGTGAGTTAGGCGCCGAAGTACAAGTAATATTGAGTAAAAATGCGGATCAATTCGTCGCGCCGCTATCGCTTCAGGCGGTTAGTGGCCACGCAGTGCATAGCCATGCCATGACGGCCGAAAGCGAGTCGGGCATGGGGCATATAGATCTGGCACGCTGGGCCGACATTGTTTTGATTGCACCGGCTACCGCTAACGTTATTGCACGGCTGTGTCAAGGCAATGCCGATGAGCTGCTCACCACAGTGTGTATCGCAACGCAAGCACCCATTGCGGTAGCTCCTGCCATGAATCAGCAGATGTGCAAAACGCGGCATCTGTAGCTAACATGTCAACGCTAGCCTCTCGAGGTGTGCACATTTTAGGGCCAGACGCTGGCGAACAAGCCTGTGGCGAGGTAGGCCTCGGTCGTATGCTGCAACCCGCCGATATCGCCGCACGTGTTGGTGCGCTATTTCAGAATACAACTCTGACCGGCAAACGAGTGATGATTACCGCCGGCCCCACATGGGAAGCGCTGGACCCTGTCAGGGGCATCACTAATCACAGCTCAGGCATGATGGGCTATGCGTTAGCGCAGGCGGCTATCGAAGTCGGGGCAGCGGTAACATTGGTAACTGGACCAACCCATATCGATCAACCGCCACGGGCAAAGACGGTAGACGTTATTTCGGCGCTCGACATGCATGCGGCGGTCATGAACTCTATCGATCAGCAAGACATATTCATCGCCGTCGCGGCCGTCGCAGATTACCGCCCGATTGACACTGCATCCGAAAAAATTAAGAAAAACGCCGAGCAAATGACCATTACCATGATCAAAAATCCCGACATTTTAGCCGATGTTGCTAATCTCCAAAAACCGCCATTCTGCGTAGGCTTTGCCGCCGAAACTAATGATCTGCTCGACTATGCACGCGGCAAACTAGAACGTAAAAAATTAGATCTAATCGCAGCAAATCACGTCGGTGGTTCTGAAACCGGTTTTGGCACACCGGATAATGCAATTACACTTACTAGCCAAAACAACGTCATCGAGCTACCAAAGCAAAATAAGAATGCCCTCGCTCGAACCTTGATAGCTGAAATAGCCAAAGCGTATACAGAAAAATGAAAACACCTATCCAATTAAAAATCCTAGACTCTCGCATCGGAACCGAGTTTGAGATCCCCGACTATGCAACTAATGGCTCTGCTGGCATGGACCTGCGTGCCTGTGTTGATAATGACACCGTGATCGCACCGGGCCAGACACGACTAATTCCTACTGGCATATCAATCTACGTTGCCGACCCATCGCTAGCCGCCGTATTATTGCCACGATCGGGCTTGGGTCACAAACATGGAATCGTGCTCGGCAACTTAACTGGGCTAATCGACTCAGATTATCAAGGCCCTCTAATGGTCTCTTTGTGGAACCGTAGTGGCACCGAATTTACCGTTCAGGCTGGCGACCGAATCGCGCAAATGGTGTTTATACCCATCGTTCAAGCTAAATTTGAAATCGTTGATGAGTTCCAGCAATCAGACCGTGCAGATGGCGGCTTCGGCCATACTGGCGTCAAATAGCCAGAAAAATCACATTATTCGCGGGGTCGATAGCTGCCATTTATGCTATCTGTCTAAGGTCGCATTAATTTTTATTCAGGCTTTGCTATACTGTGCATCGCAATTCAAGACTGTTTGCGTAATGCGCGCTTCAATTAGTAGCGCTAACATAGACGGGAACACAGCTTTTCAGCGGTGTCTCAGAGTAAGTTAACGCAAGCACACAACCTAAGTTTTTGAGGAAATACATGTCAGATACCCTGTCAATTAAAGATAACCGAACTGGAAAAGAATACCAGATAGACATCGTAGACGGCAATATTAGTGCCTCGCAACTTCGTCAGATTAAAGAAAACGAAGGCGATTTTGGCATGATGAGCTACGACCCTGGATTTCTAAATACCGCCAACTGCACTAGTCGCATCACCGACCTTGATGGTGGCAAAGGTATTTTGCGATATCGTGGTTACCCAATCGAGCAACTTGCCGAAAAGAGCACCTTCTTAGACGTGGTTTATTTGTTATTCAATGGTGAGTTACCAAACGCACAAGAATCAAGCGACTGGGAAGAGCGAATCACACACCACACAATGCTACATGAGAAAACCAAGCGGTTAATGGGTGGATTCAACTATGACGCTCACCCAATGGGCGTATTTATCTCAACGGTTGCTGCCCTGTCTACTTTCTATCCAGACGCGAAGGAAGTCGACGACAAAGAGACTCGCATGCTACAAGCTTGTCGGCTAATTGGTAAAACACCGACTATCGCCTCCTACGCTTACCGCAACAGTAAAGGCTTACCTTATATCTACCCAGACAATGAGTTGAGCTACACAGGTAATTTCTTAAACATGATGTATCGCATGGTCGAGCCCCGCTATCAAGCTCACCCAGTATTAGAAAGAGCCCTAGATGTATTATTCATTTTGCATGCGGATCACGAGCAAAACTGCTCTACCAGCGCAATGCGTAACATCGCCAGCTCAAAGGCTGACCCATTTGTGTCGGTTGCTGGCGCGGCTGCAGCGCTCTATGGCCCATCTCACGGTGGCGCTAACGAAGCAGTTTTAAACATGCTTCGTGAAATCGGTACAAAAGACAAAGTAGCCGACTACATTAAGCGCTGCAAAGGTGGCGAGCTTCGTCTCATGGGCTTTGGTCATCGTGTTTATAAAAACTATGACCCTCGGGCACGCATCGTAAAAGATATCGCTGACGAAGTATTTGAAGTCACCGGCCGTAACCCACTTATCGATGTTGCCATGGAGCTCGAGCGCATCGCACTTGAAGACGAGTACTTTGTGGAGCGTAACTTGTACCCGAACGTGGATTTTTACTCAGGTTTGATTTACGAAGCAATGGGCTTTCCAATGGAAGCGTTCACCGTGCTCTTCGCGATCCCTCGTACAGCGGGTTGGTTAGCACAATGGATGGAACTCATGGAAGACCCCGAATTTCGTATCACACGCCCTCGCCAGAACTACCAAGGCTACGGCGAACGTCACTTGCCAGATAATTATCGCAGCTAATCGAGACACCCGTCTGATTCCTTAAAAAGCGGCTCATATGAGCCGCTTTTTTTCTGTCCGAATTTGGGTTAACTTGAGGATGTTATTTTGATGTAGACTTGATACCTTCGTGTTCCAATTGATCCGATTAAAAGGTGCCGACTTAATTTCAATCCACACGAGACATGCATGCTTGAGTGGCATAGTAGAAATCAAATACCTAAATTGTTGCGCAAATTGTCTCGGATATGAAAAAAAGCATCCTAACCGTGCTTAAAACTGGTTTTAATTCTCCCTATTTACAGAAGTTTTGGGTATCATCTTAGGCTGTGAAATTGGCCTAACCAAACGCGCAAATCGCGACCACGAATAATGTCGAAAAATTCAACGCCATCTCTCGACCCACTCAGCATGCTGAATGGGCAAAATATTGCTTTCTTAGAAGATATTTATGAACAATATCAAGAGGACCCAAACTCGGTTTCGTCTGAGTGGCAACAATATTTTGCTAACCTAGCGACTTCGTCGGCTAGCACCACAAGTGCCGGTTCGGCATCTGGGTCTGGTCTTGATGCGGTTGCGGCAACCAAGCAGGGCTCAGTATCACGCTTGATCAGCACTTATCGTGCAATGGGCCACAAGCGTGCCAAAATTGACCCGATTAATGAGATGGTGCCACAAGACGCCAAAGAGCTTGAACTCGAATATCACGGCCTGTCCAATGCCGACTTAGACACCGTTTTCGATACTGGCCCACTGCGGGCAGCCGACCGTTTACCACTGCGCGACATTGTTGCAATTCTAAAGCACAGCTACTGTGGCACAATCGGCTACGAGTATGGTCATATGGCCAGTGCCGAACAACGCCGCTGGTTACGCACAAGTATTGAGCAGCCGATTGGCTACCAGCCATTTAGTAAAGACCAGCGCCTGCATATTTTAAACCGTGTGACGGCGGCCGAAGGCATGGAACGCTACCTGCATAATAAGTATGTTGGTCAAAAAAGGTTTTCGTTAGAAGGTAGTGAAAGCCTTATACCAATGTTAAAAGGATTAATACTGAGAGCTGCAGACAAACATGGTGTTATGGAGGTAGCAATGGGAATGGCACATCGAGGCCGCTTGAATGTATTAGTGAATATTATGGGTAAGACGCCGGAAGAACTTTTTATGGAGTTT
>JAESTB010000055.1 GCA_016763815.1 Arenicella sp. | reverse complement strand
CGCGAACGATTTTGCTTATGACGTTCTCGTCTTTGCCCTGCTGAAAAACCCAGCCAGCGGCCATTTGACGGTTGCGCATATGGGCTTGTTCGATCGTTTTGCCAGGTTCGATACGCCGTAATTGCAGCATCAGGCCATTCAAAATGAACGAATCATACGCGGCCTTACCAACGTCTAACGATGGTAGAAGGCCCAGCTCGACCAATTTTGGGTCCATCATAAAGTACAAGGCTACTAAATCGGCGCGAGCTTCTTCAAGTGGTGACGAATAGTTCTTCAGTGTCTCTTTGGGGGTGCCGACACCGGCTTCAAGTTTGCCCGACGCATGACCGACTACTTCATGCAGAGCGGTACGCATTTTGCCTGCCAGTTCTTTATGTTCGGTATTCAGAGCAATTTCCTGTTTATCATGCGCAAACTCAGCTAACAAACCAGGGTTGCTGGCTTGGCTGTAGGCGTTAACGATATTGCCTAAGCTGACCGACTTTGAGCCGTGTTGTGCGCGAATCCAATTAGAATTGGGTAAGTTCACGCCAACCGGCGTTGATGGCGATGCGTCTCCCGCCTCACCAGCGACACTGACTACATTGTAGCTAACACCAACTACTTTATCTTTTTTATGTGCTGGGTCAGTACTTGAGTTGTCTTCAAACCACTGTGCATCACTGGCTACTTTTTGCATGCGGCGCGAGGCTTCAAAATCTTTAATTTGAACAATATTTTCGAACGATCCTTTATAGCCTTTCGGGTCTTGGTAGACCTCGATAAATGAGTGAATATAATCGACATCGCCTTCGGTTGCCGAAACCCATGCAATATTGTAGTCATCCCATGTTTTCAGATCGCCAGTTTTGTAGTATTCAATCAGTAGCTTCAATGCGTCTCCTTGCGCTTGATTCTCGGCGACTGTCACGGCTTTGTCTAGCCAGCCAATGATCTCCGTAATGGCGCTCCCATACATGCCATCTGCGGTCCATTTTTTTTCGGCCAGGCTACCGTCTTCGAGGCGAACAACCTTGCTGTTCAAGCCTAATAAAGTAGGTCTATCTGGGTCGGCTTGAGACATAGCCGCATAAAAAGCGGTGACTTCAGCATCGGTGAGGTCGGGGTCGTAGAAGTTTATGGCTGAGTCTTTTACTAAATCGCCATTGGTGTTCTGGCTGACCTTTTTGTTATCGATTGACGGATCAAACATAGCCTCAAGCGCGTCGTCGTTTAACACACCGCCAGCGGCTTCAAGTTGGTCGAGAAAATAGGCCTTAGTAAACGCCGGGGCGAATTTGTCGCCAGCGTAGTGATGATGGATGCCATTTGAGAAAAATACTTGTCGTGCGTAAGTGCTTAGCTGGCTCCATTCAGAACCACTGCCTTGAGTGCCACTCATAATCGACTCTAATGCCCGGCGTATGCTTAAATTATGGCGATAATTTTGGTCCCACATGATGTCACGACCGGCCAAACCTGCCTGAACTAGATAATAAACAAATTCTTTTTGCTTAAGCTTAAGTTCCTCAAAGCCAGCAATTTTGTAGCGAATGATTTTAATATCGGCAAAGCGCTCGGGCGACCATTCAAAGTCGCTATCGATCATCGCTTGAGCATTATCTTGTTGACTGGTATCGGTTTTCTGCTCACTAACCGGCTGTGAGTCATTGCTATCGCATGCGGCTATGCATAAGCAAAAAGCAAGTGGTAATAGAGAAAGTGACTTCATTTTAATAATGGCTCTGTTTTTAACTGGTGTACCAACTTACAGGGGCTTAATCAGGGTGTAAAGTCGGTACATGAAATCACCACTCCGTGTTAATGTTCAAAAAACCTCTAATAGGCTCAATTCACATTGATAAACACAATAAAATCACAGAAGAACGCGGTGTTATATGGCCTCGCGGCCGTGCTTTGTTGGTCGACGGTCGCCACTGCCTTCAAGTTAAGCTTGAACTATATTACGCCACTGCAGTTGATACTGCTGGCGTCGGTAGTTTCGTGGCTGTTCTTAATGACGACATTGCTAGTGCAGGGCCGAGCTCGGGCTCTATTAGGTTTAAGCAAAAAAGAGTATGCGTGGTCACTTATTTTTGGCCTGATGAACCCCGCCATCTACTACTTGTTATTGTTTTCAGCGTACCATGCATTACCAGCGCAAGAAGCTCAAGTATTGAACTACAGTTGGGCGATAGTGATGACATTGTTGTCGGTGCCATTACTTGGTCAGCGTTTGAGTCGGTTTGACCTGGCAGCCGCAGCACTGTGCTATTTTGGTGTGCTAATGATTGCCACTCGAGGAGATGTTCTGGGTTTGAATTTCGCCAATATTAAAGGTGTTTTATTCGCCTTGGCGAGCACCGTTGTTTGGTCTTTATATTGGATACTAAATCAGAAGGATCAACGTCAACCGGTCGTGGGCTTGTGCCTAAATTTTAGTTTCGCATTACCTATAATTATCACAGTAGCCTACATGACTGGAGATCTAGGCTTACTTTTTAATTCGCCTTGGCAGGCGCTGGCAGGCGGATTTTATGTTGGTATTTTTGAGATGGGTTTGGCTTTTATACTTTGGCTTAAAGCAATGAAACTGGCGGAAAATACTGCAAAAATCGCTAACTTGATTTTTATATCACCATTCTTATCGTTAATATTTATTAGTGTTTTGCTTGACGAGGTCATCTTGCCCAGCACATTGTTTGGCCTCTGCTTCATTATTGCTGGCTTGGTGTTGCAGCAACTGTTTGCAAAGTCGAAAGAAACAGTTCCGAGGTAGCGGTGAATTGAATCTGTCTACACAGATCAAAAAGGCCAAAAGATAGGTTATAGTTTGTCGATGAAAAAAGACACCATATTGGTCGCAACCGGTCGAAATAAAAAGTATACCGGCACAGCGGTCAACCCGAGAATAGTCAGGGCCTCGACCATTGTCTTCGATAGCATGTCTGAGATGGCGAAAGCGGGTAGTCAACAAGCCTATCTTTTTGATGGCGACAGTAATGCCAGTGAGTATTATGGTCGCCGAGGCACCTCCACTACCTTCGCGTTTAACGATGCGATGTGTGAACTTGAAAATGCCGCAGGCAGTTATGTTTACCCCTGTGGTACGGCGGCAATTACCAGCGGTTTATTATCCTTTCTAAGCGCCGGCGATCACTTATTAATGGTAGACTCTGTATACCAACCAACGCGAGACTTTTGTCGCGGGACACTCGCTCGTATGGGCGTAGAGGTCAGTTACTATGACCCGATGATTGGTGGCGATATTAATGCTTTAGTGCGCAAAAACACTCGAGTAATTTTTCTTGAATCGCCTGGTAGCTTGACCATGGAAGTGCAAGACGTGCCGAGTATTGTTGAGGCTGCAAAGCAGCATGACATTGTCACTATGATCGATAATACCTTCGCCACACCGTTTAATTTTAAGCCGCTGGATTTTGGCGTTGATATTTCAATACAATCGGCAACTAAATATATCAATGGGCACTCGGATGTGATGCTGGGTGTCGCTAGCGCTAACCAACGGCATTGGCCACAGTTGCGGGATCGCAGCTACGAGTTAGGCCAATGTGCCTCGGTTGATGATATCTACACAGCGCTGCGTGGCATACGTACTTTAGGTGTCAGAATGCGTGAGCATGATCGCAATGCAATGACAGTTGCACGCTGGTTAGAGCAACACGATTTGGTTGAGCGTTTATTGCACCCTGCATTCGAGTCGTGCCCAGGGCATGAATTTTTTAAACGAGATTTCTCTGGTGGTAATGGTTTGTTCTCATTTGTTTTAAACAACAGCAATGCTCGGGCGGTTGCGGCGATGGTAGATAATATGCGACATTTTAAAATGGGTTTTTCATGGGGTGGCTATGAGAGCCTTATATTGCCGATTGGCAGCGCACCCGCCCAGCGCTCTGTTGCGCCTTGGTTGTTAGACCGGCGGCTGATTCGTTTGCATATCGGTCTAGAAGATACCCAAGATTTAATCGACGATTTGAGCGGTGGGCTAGAACGTTTAAGAGAGGCTTTGTAATGCATGAGTGACTAACTTTATTACCAGCAACCGTTGCCATAGCGTTTGTGTTATGGCGAAAAGAAGTAGTCGGCGCGTTGATTTTGGCGGTGTTCACATCAGAGTATTTACTTGGTATTCAATCGGCAAACTACTCTCCATTTAACGGCTTTATTCAATCGATTGAACGTGTTGTATCAGTGCTTACCGATGCAGGTAACGCTAGAATTCTAATGTTTAGTATGTTGATAGGCGCCGTATTAGCGTTCATGCGTTTTTCGGGAGGCGTTAATGCCACCGTTCAAAAGATGGTCAATAGCGGCCTTGCCAGTACTGCTCGGCGTACCGGTTTAATGACGTTCTTTACCGGTGTTGTGGTGTTCATTGAATCGAACTTGAGTGTCTTAACCGCGGGCATCGTGTCACGAGGTTTATTCGACAAATTTAAGATGAGTCGCGAGCGCTTGGCTTACATTATCGACAGCACGTCTGCGCCGGTTTGTATTTTGATTCTACTAAATGGCTGGGGTGCATTCGTGCTCGGCATTATCGCGCCCTACGAAACGGAGCAATCGGCGGTCAGTATTTTATTGGCCACGGTGCCGTTGAATATTTATGCGATCTCCACGCTGCTTGTGGTGTTTTATACGGTGTGGACAGGTAAGGTTTACGGCCCGCTGGCCACCACAGAATCAATCGCTAAGAATGTGCCAGAAGAGACAAAAATTAGCGAAACCGACAGCCAGGGCGGGCGGGCGAGGGACATGTTAGTACCGCTGGCGGTAATTGTCTTTGGCATGATCGGCTTTAT
>JAESTB010000006.1 GCA_016763815.1 Arenicella sp. | reverse complement strand
GTGAATAAAATACGCAAAAACATGATCCGGCTAACCAAACCGATTCTCAGCCACGGATTAGTTTCGCCTATCACGGTGAATTTATTGACTGCAACAATAATGTTGTAACGGATGTCTCAGAGGAGGAAATTAACGCATTCTGGAAATCCTATAAAATACGGGGCTTTGCAAGGCAGGCCGAAGAACAACGCGAGCGTGCCGCTTTTCTGAGAGGCCAGCCGAGGAGCTTATTGAGGCACCGAGTCGAATTTTTAAAATATTAGCAGTCGTATTAATCTTTGTAAGTGGAAGCTCATCTGCGAGCGACATCTATTTAAGTCGTGATATCGGCGGTATTGAATTCGAAAGCTTGATGAAACATTCAGGGCAAAAAAGAACAAGTATGCGAAAGGATGAGATAAATCAGTTGATATCTGACATTAGAGAGTCCTCTAGATCTGCCTGTTTAGAGCAAAGGGAAGTTCGAATTAAGCAAATACGCTAGCCGTGTGAAGCCATATAATGAAAAATTCTGGGCTATTTCCATGCGCTATTATTCGTATAGTAGAGGCAAGACAATTTACTATCTAAGTAGCTTAGAGATGAAACGCGGAGAAGCGCAGCTTCTGAATGATGATAGAAAACCCGACTGCCTATCCCCATTGCTTATTAAGTAGTAAGAGAATAAATGACTAGGCTAGGAAGTCTAAGAAACTCTGCACTTAATTTAGCTGACGCTAAGAATAGCATTATCATCCAACGACATCAGCGGCACAGCCGCTAATGTCGTTGCTAAGATGCGGTATTGAGACAAAAAAGCGAAGCCCAACATCTCCTGATTGGTCTAATCTCTATTCTTCGCCCAACAATAAGGTTACAGCTGGTATCACACTAGCATTGTTGCCGCACACCGACCGAGGTTTGGGTGTGTTAGGACGCTGATCAAGATAGCTTGGTTCGGTGGGGGAGGTCGCACTGTAGGTAGCATTAAAATTCGCTTGACTGCCAATACAATTACCGATCCCTTGCGCCGTTCCACTCGAGTTTTTACCAGAAACCAAACCAGTTACACTAATGATAATCTGGCAAGAACCACCTAACGCACTCAAGTTATAGACACCTTCGAAAGTACCATCTTGCGCCACAGCGCTACTGAATGTTTCATCGCTGACTGTAAAGGTGAGTGACCTGTCGTCTTTAACAACAATTGAGACATTTTCGCTGAGCGGCAGGGTTGCATTTTGGGCTCCAGTTATCACCACCAGACCTTGAGCCGGGCCGGTATAGGTATGACTCGCATTGACTGTTGCCGGAACCTCAGGCTCAACGCACACTTCAGGTTCTTCATCATCTACAGGTTCTCCATCACCTACAGGTCGGCCATCCGCGCCACGTGGTACTTCGGTGAAATTGACATTATTCGTCGGCCCTACGCCCCATCGGTATAAAGCCACATTGCTTCGTTCTTGAACGTTGTTGTTATCCAAATTAAAACGAGCTATGCCACTGGTCATAAAACCATACACTTCGCCATCGGCAGGCTCCCAACGGAAACCAGTCCGTAGAAAAGGGGCTCGTTTGATTTGCTGACCATTTACCGTGTCAGCAAATTTATTAATTTGCCCAACGCGCATGTATTCAAACGTTGATGCGTACCATTGGCCTTGGAACTTAACTATTACCCACAAGGAACGATTACAACAGTCCCCAGCGGTGTCAAATGCCTTTGGCCATACGTTTCGTTTGCTATCATTAATTACTAGGCTTGAGCCGCTAACATTGGCGGTAACGGTTGCCGTTTGTGCCCATGACGATATGTTTGGGTCTATCCAGATAACGTCAGAGAAATCATTTGGAAATGCAGCGTGGCTTTGCTGAACAATAATCGACGATAAAAACAACATCATCAAAGTAATAAGTTTATGTCTTAGCATAGGGAAATGACTCTAGATATTTTGAGATTATTAACGGCACTACTTGGTCTTCGTACCACAATGTTATATCACGATAGTTCTAAATAGCTAAACCTTGCAAATTTTGTCACACTAATTTTAAGGTTAGTGGTCGTGAGTAAAAAATGTACTGGTGTATTATGAGCAAATTAATTTCTGTTTACGTTAATTGGCGGCTGAGTGTCTCCAGCGGTGTGTGAACAAGCATATGTAATCAATCTATAGCGTACCTTTGAAACTCAGGCCGTATTAGTCTGCATCAAGAATACGGTTATCATCCAAGGGCCAGTGTCCAGGCTACGGTTACTAGGCCGACACAAGCCAGCGCGAACTTACTCTGGGCTGGAATATCGTGGTCGGTGCGGCGCAATGCGATCATCCATAGTAGAGCCGCGATACAGCCGCTGATGTAGCCGGTAAGGTGCGCCATGATGTCGGTTCGTTCACCCGACGTGCCGAGAAAGCCTAGTAGGCCAAGCGTCGCGGCCAGTGGTGCCCAACGGCGAATGCCGCGCCGAGCATAGGACTGACTGTCATTTAAGGCAAATATACCCAGCATACCTAGTGCCGCGAAGACCATGGTCGAGGCGCCAATTGACAAATGGAGAGTTTGATAGAAATACGCATTGAGGGCGTTGCCGAACGCACCGGCGAGCAAAATACTGAACCAAGCTGCTCCACTGCCAATATATTGTGAGACTAGCACGCCAAATGCAGCACCAAAGCCAATGTTGCCGACTAGGTGAGCTGCATCAGCGTGTAAGCTTAACGCGGTGATGGTACGCCACCATTCACCATCGGCGATCTTCTCAGAGTTTGCGAGGCCATTAACTTGCCAATTCAACCCGAAAGCCTTGGTACTCTCGAATGCAGCGATAATCAACAATGACAAGCCGTAGAGATAGGCGCCGATAAAACCCTCAGACAGTGGTCTTAGGGGCTTTTCGATGATTTCTTGTTCTGCATTTTCGCTTACGTAGAGTTTTAGTTGCCGATACGCTTGCTGGGCTCGTTGCTCGTCAACCAGAAGATAGAAATGCTCATCCTGATGTACCACCTGACTCTCAAAATCCATTGCCTGCAGCACCAGGTTATACTCTTGGCATTTCCTTGGGCTGTCAGATTGGAAGAGCGCATACGAAGTCATTGTTTGTTGATGCGCCCATGTTGCCGCAATTCAATAGTGCAATAGTATTTGCCGCTAACTAGCTTTCGTTAACCAGGGAATCAATGCGCTAAAATTCCATCTAACTCTACCAATATTTAGCCGCTATTCAATTTAATTTATCATTTCTCTTGATATTGATAACGCTTACTACGAGCCTGAATCAAACCGCTGATTAACTGGTCTTTTTGGGCTTCCCACGCGTTCGAGTCGCAAACAATAATAAGATGTTGCTTGGCGCGGCTAACCGCGGTATTTACATTAGACAAACCACCAGATAAGAAATTAGTGGAATCGGTAAACCAAGGGCGAGCGCCATTACCAATATCGCAGACGCTGTAGATTACCGTATGCCATTCGTGACCCTGAGACTTATGCACCGTGAGTAAGCGATCATGATCAACTAACTCTGGCTTTAATTTTGCTAACAAAGACACTTGATCTCGGTACGGCGTCAGTACTGCAAAATCATCACTTCCAATAATGCCTTCTTGAATGATTTTTAATACGCATAAAGCTTCACTCATGTTGGCTCGACGACCAATGTCTCCTGTATCAAATCGGCACTGGTTCTGCACATTGAAGATACTCAATTTAGTATCCGTATCTAAGCCTGAATGAAACCCTTCTTCAACGTACACATATTGGTCTAATACTGACGCTAGATTTTTACCAAAACGAAAACTGGTTGTCAGCGCACTTTTACTTAAGGTATTAAAGTCGGGCGCGCGCTGTTGTTGATAATCGTCAACAGCATTTTCAGGCGTGGCGGCAGCCCAAATTGATTCACAGTGAATGGCGGATAAATCCCAGACAAAGGCCGCATTGTTACCCGCCGTGCTCAGAATATCGTTACGACTTAACTCGCATACTGGCGGTAATTGTTTATGATCCCCTAATAAAGTTACCGGCCCAGGGGTGATGAAGGCCGGTAATGTCTTAACTAAACTGGCGTAGCCGGCTTCATCAATAAATACGTGATCAACATTGATTGGCTTGTCTTTAGTGCGGGCGATGAACGAATCTAAGGTCATGCCAATGACGTTAGCGCTGATAAGTCGTGCATCGGTTGAATAGGCCTTTAAGGTCGCATAGTCAGATTTGTATTGCTCGAGTTTTGTGCCCATTTGATGTTCGGCAAATTGCTCGTATTCTTGCGCCATCGAAAATAATCTTGCTCGCATAGCAAGTGAATCTTGTTTTAATTTACTAACACTGACTAAACTTAAGTCAGCTTCTTTAACTCCCGCTTTGTCTGCCAATCCTTGCAGTTTAATCTCTTTCCTTTGAACGATTTTCCTTAGGCCTTTTACATCATCACCAATACTGAAAAATCGTTGTTGATGATCGCTCAATCTTTCGGTTGTTTGTTTTTGACGTACGATTAATTTTTCTAAGGATTCAGACAAAGCGGTGTATTTAGGAGACTTATCATTCGGCTTTTTACTCGATTTATATAAGGTACTCTTATTTAGGTCGCTCTTATCCACGGCATTCTTCTTTAATTCATTTTGATGAGCATTTACAGAGTTTTCAATCGCTTCCAAATTCTTTTTTTCTGACTTTATTTTGGCCTTTAGATCAGTCAGGGTTGAGTCGGTGATACGAATTAGGTTTTGGCGTTTATCAAGCCACGTTAACTCGACCAACATAGCGTCTAAGTTTGGCTTATTGAGTCGATCAATCGTTTGGATAGATTCCAATATGGCGATTTGTCGGTCCAGTTGTGCCAGCTTTACATCCAAGCCTTTGTCCTCACAGACTTGGCCGTGTTCAGTGGCAAAGCTCTTGGTTGGCGTACCTAGTCTTAATAGTTGGCGTTTATCAATGTTGGCGCGTTCAATAACGTTGATGACGCCTCGAAAGATCTGCTCCAAAGCTAGGTTTGTCGGCGCAAGTATTAGTGCCTTTGCGTCGTGTTTAATATAGGTGAGTAAGGCATAGCTTAAAACAAAGCGCGTCTTACCTGTGCCGGGGGCACCCCAGATATAACTCAATGGTGAGTTAAAGCAGAGGGAGATAGCATCCATTTGTTCTCTGTTTGGCCGCGCATCGGCAAAGATAACAGACCGATCAAAGTTTAACCGTGATGGTGATCGACCTTGTACAAATAATAAATCATCGCCATTTTTTTCATACCATTCGATCACTCTTTTGATTAAGAATTTCAGATCGAATACTAACTTCCATGCGTTGGGATGCTCGATTGTCCTATTGATTAGTTGGGCGACTTCAAGGCTAGTTTTAACAATAACAAAGCGTTGTTCTTGGTCGTAAACCACAATGCTAATTTCATTACTTTCAAAATAACCACGCTCGCCACCTGAGAGTAAGAAAGTAATGGAGTCTAAATCGAAAATAGCTCTCGATAACTTGAATTTATATTCTTGTTCTTCAATGTGTTCAATGACATCTACATTGATTTCTTGTGCGCCGCCATTACGTCGCTTCGATACATAGTCGTAAACACGTTGCGACCCGTGAATGCAGAGCTCACTTAGTTGTTTCGCTTCCATTTTAATAGACCTGTTCTAGTCGAGCCGAAGTCGGCACTTTCAATGTGGATAAGCCAAACTGTTCTGGCGCTTGATTATGATTAGATAAGTGAGAATACAAGTATAAATTTTAACATGGCGCTTAATAGAGAGCTCAGCATAACTCGACGAACGAATAAAAATGTCTGTAACTGTTTTATGTGACTTGAAACTCTTAATCTGGGTTGAAACTCTTTCTTTGGGCTGAAACTCCTCCACTGTTGCTTGAAAAAACTTGCCAATTGTTCCTGCATTGCCTATATGGACATCGCTATTAGCCGCGTTTTTTGCCTCAATTGGAGACATTCCAAGCACTTTTTATTTTGTCCCTGAGTTATGTCGAGATTTTTACCAGAAACTTATTTCTCAGGTGTTAAATTAATCGTTGGTGAGAGAATCTTCTAGCACAGAGCACTAAATTAGGTAATTGAAGCTTGTTAAGATCTCAATCATTTATTGGTTGGTGCAAAGGTCTCTATTAGAGATAAAGCTTAAGGCTGGAGAGATGTATTATGAACTATGTCAAGCGTGGTCTGATTGCCGTGGCACTGGTAACGTCTGTCTATAGCAACTCGGCCTTTAGTTGGTGGACAAACCCAAACAACACACACTATCAGATGACGATTCTTTCTCACCAGAGACTTAGTAATTTAGGCCTATTGCATTATGGCTATTTAAAGGAAGGCGCTAATAATCCTGATCGAGTAAGCGGCGTTACAAAATTGGCTACACATCATCGGCATTTCTATCATTTGGAAAAAAATTATAACGAAGCTATTAGAAAATATAGGAACCGGGATTACCAAGGTTCAGCACTTAATTTGGCCAGTTCTTTTCACTACGTCCAAGATGCTCTCGATTTTTCACACGACTTTGATAGTCAAGATGTGTTACGTGAAATAATAAAGAATTTTGATCAACTAATGAAGGAAGAGCCATCTATTCGGTCAATGTATCGTGATGTATATTCGGGTGAATTGAACTACTTGAATAGTTTCAATCTAAACCAAGTAGTTCGTAACGCTCAAAAAAGTCAAAAAACATATCGCCGCGAAATGCAACGCGCCATTGATACATATGAAGAAGAGGAGGCAGCAAAAGTTGCAGTAAGAAATCTAGCCGTCACTGTTGCTCATCAAGATCGCATTCTTGATATTTTTGCGAGCAGAGTGCAGTAAAAATAATTAACAAATCATCCAGCGATATTTGGCGGCCTCGACGTCGGTTTCCTCGGTATCGCCCGCCTTCGTTAGCCATTCCAACTTATGCTTCTCATTAATCACGTGGCCCCATATCAATAAAAAGTGAGAGTTATTGAAGCTGCCGAGGAGATTGCTGAGAGTTAGGAGGATGAGAGAATCATGATGGATGTGCGCCCTTAGTCTGCTATACATCAAATGACAATGATTATTTATGTGCTGAAAGTGCTATGAGTTTAACTCGCAGTGCTTTTGCGATATTTTGGTTATATTTGAATCCAGTTAAAATATTTTTGCATCTAACTTTCATCAGCCAGCGAGGCTCGTGTTCGAATAAAAATAGGTTATTTTACAGCGTAATAGGTCCGGGAGGTCCCATGCAAAATCACAATACTATTAACCTTCAACGGCTCAGCCGATACGTAGGTTGGTCGCTAGTAGGCTCAATTGTCGTCGGGATAGCAGTGGCGATGACCATCTCGTCCGGTATTGATATAAACTTGTCTGCTGATATTGCTAAGACATCGGAAAATATGTTACACGCTGAGAGCCGGCTACGCGGTAAAGCCTATATCGCGCTATTCTCGTTTATGCTACAAATTTTTATCAGTGTCGGCTTATTTTTGGTATTACGAAAATCTGGCTTGGTATTAGCGACGTGGAGTTTTTTAATTGGTGTGTCGGCCGCCGCGATCGGTCTGCTTGGTGCTGTTTACGCCATGAATGCGGCTCTAATCGCTGGTAATTCGGCTTTTGAACTTATTGGTGGTGGTACGCAACGTTTGATGCTCACTAGTTTGCAGGTAACGTCGGATTATACGTCCTTTCATCTTTCGCTTGTTCTTAGCAGCGCAGCTAATGCTGGCATTTTCTTGTTGTTTTTCAAATCGGGCCTAATACCAAAGTTGATCTCAGCCTGGGGAGTCTTTGCTTCTTTGTTAGTTGTTGTTGCATTGGTTGGCCGTGATTTTATTCCGCTACTCGGGCATGACGGCATTACTGGTGCATTTATGGCGTCTAATCTAATCGCGTTAGTAGCGCTCGGCCTGTACTTGGGTATTCGCGGTGCCGACATTCAAAGCTCTTTAGAATGAACGTTTTCCTAAGCAGGCAACTAGAAATACTAAGAACCAGACATGCCACGAATTGGTATACTAGGAATATAGTGTGCCAAGTATGCTATTTCTTCGGAAAATTTTTTGGAGGGTAATTATCCGAGCCCTCGCGGCGCCGAGAACCGTCTAATTGAACTTTCCGATCAGGTTATAGAGAGAAATTTTATGAGCAAAGTACAAATCTTAGGCATCACTGACGGCAAACTCGC
>JAESTB010000642.1 GCA_016763815.1 Arenicella sp. | reverse complement strand
TTTTTCAGCCGTTTTACTAAGCGTTTACTCGTCTTCCTGAGCGCAGCCGAAGGATCTCAGTCTCTTGAGGGCATCTCATGTTTAAACCAAAAACTATTATAGTTACTAATTCACCACGACCACACGCATAAAAAATGCCACCCGAAGGTGGCATTTTTTATCAACAATTTAAAAGCTAACTACAAAGCACTTTTAATCGCATCGATACTCTCTTTAGCATCACCAAACAACATGCGGGTATTGTCCTTGAAGAACAATGGGTTTTCGACACCGGCATAGCCTGTCGCCATTGACCGCTTAGAGACGATAACCGTTTTGGCTTTCCAAACCTCCAATACCGGCATGCCTGCAATTGGGCTGTTGGGGTTCTCTAACGCCGCCGGATTAACGATATCATTAGCGCCAATCACCATGACCACATCGACTTCAGCAAGCTCGTCATTAATCTCGTCCATTTCTAGCACGATGTCATACGGCACATTTGCCTCGGCTAATAACACATTCATGTGGCCCGGCATACGGCCAGCGACAGGGTGAATTGCGAATTGAACATCGACGCCTTTTTCGCGCAGCTGCTTAGTCAAATCAGACACCGCGTGCTGAGCATTGGCTACCGCCATACCGTAACCGGGTACGATAACGACTTTGCCGGCGTCGGCTAATAACTGAGAGACCTCATCGGCATGAATCGCTACCGCTTCGCCTTGCTCACCTTGCTCGTCATCACTCACAGACACAGTACCAAAACCGCCCATGATCACGCTTACGAAATTACGATTCATCGCTCGGCACATAATATAGCTAAGAATTGCTCCCGAACTACCGACAAGGGCGCCAACAACTATCAACAAATCGTTGCTCAGCATAAAGCCAGTGGCCGCCGCCGCCCATCCAGAATAGGAATTAAGCATTGAGATAACCACCGGCATATCAGCACCACCAATCGCCATAACCATATGCACACCAAAGGCGAATGCAATCAAAGTCATTAAAATTAGCGGCAAAGTGCCTTCACCATGATCAGCGCCTATAAACCAAGAACCGATTACCAGCCATAACACAACCATGCCGATATTTAATTGATGGCGCATTGGCAACATCAATGGCTTACTGCCGATTTTGCCATTCAGTTTACCGAATGCTACTACTGAACCAGTAAATGTAACTGCACCAATCAAGACACCTAGATACACTTCCACGTTATGAATTGTTTCAGCCGCACCGTACAGGTCAGCGACTGGGTCGAAGTAACTAGCGAAACCAACCAACACCGCGGCCATACCAACAAAACTGTGCAGAATCGCAATCAGTTCAGGCATTTGAGTCATTTCAACCTTGGACGCCAAGCGAGCACCAATCGTGCCGCCAATCACACCCGCTAGAATCAGCCAGCCATAGCTAGTAACACTACCGTTCATGATGGTTGCGACAATCGCAATCGTCATGCCAATGATGCCGTACAAGTTGCCTCGTTTGGCGGTCTCCTGATTACTCAAGCCAGAAAGGCTCAAGATAAAGAGGATTGCAGCAGCGATATACGCTGCAGAAATAGTTCCCATAGACATAATTTCTCTCCTCTACTTACTAAACATTTTCAGCATACGCTGACTAACTAAAAAACCACCCGCTATATTGATCGACGCGATCAAAACGGCAATAAAGGCGAGAAACTGCACCATCCCTGAGTCGGATGATATTTGTAATATAGCCCCCACTACGATGATGCCGGAGATAGCATTGGTGACACTCATAAGAGGCGTATGCAATGAAGCCGTTACGCTCCAGATAACTTGATAACCAATAAAGCAAGACAGCACAAATACCGTGAAATGACTCATAAAATCAGGTGGAGCAACTGAACCAACGCCCAGCAGTGCGAGTAAAGCCACACCCATAACCGCAAAGGTCATTTTAACTTTGCTGGCATTACTCATTTCAGGCGCAGGCTCTGGCATTTTCGTCGCTTCTTTCGGCTTAGCCGGTGCCGCCGATAGTTTCGGAGCAGGAGCTGGCCATGTGACCACACCATCGTGTGCCGCAGTGGCGCCACGAATTACTTCGTCGTCCATATTGATATTGATAACGCCGTCTTTTTCTGGCGTTAGATCGGTCAACATATGGCGAAGGTTAGTCGAATACAACTGCGATGACTGGGTTGCTAAACGGCTTGGTAGATCTGTATAGCCGATAATCTTCACGCCCTTATGGGTAACAATCTTGTCAGCTTTTGACAATTTACAATTGCCTCCCTGCTCTGCCGCTAGGTCAACGATCACGCTACCCGACTTCATGCTTTCTACCATATCGGTAGTGATCAGCTCTGGGGCAGGACGGCCTGGGATCAAAGCCGTGGTGACGATGATATCTATCTCTTTGCATTGCTCACGAAACATCGCCATTTCAGCGTCGATGAACTCTTTACTCATGGTTTTGGCGTAACCGCCTTCACCCGAGCCGTCTTCTTCAAACTCGAGTTCTAGGAATTCACCGCCTAAACTTTCTACTTGTTCTTTGGCTTCTAAGCGAGTGTCAAATGCGCGAACGATGGCACCCATACTTTTAGCTGCACCAATCGCCGCTAAGCCAGCAACACCGGCACCAATAACCATTACTTTAGCCGGCGGAACTTTACCTGCGGCCGTTATTTGACCAGTAAAAAAACGTCCAAACTGATTGGCCGCCTCAATAATTGCACGATAACCGCCGATGTTAGCCATCGAACTCAAGGCATCCATTTTTTGCGAACGCGATAGGCGCGGTACGCAATCCATGGCAATCACGTTAATTTTGGCTTTAGCAAGGTTGGCTAAAAATTCTTCGTTTTGCGCCGGCCAAAAGAAACTTATTAATGTTGTTCCAGACGCTACTTTAGTCGCTTCGTCTTGGCTTACACCACGGACTTTCATAATGATGTCAGTGTCAGACCAAATCGCGTCGGCCTTTACCACATCAACGCCAGCGTCTTTATATTCGGCGTCGCTAAACTCAGCCAATTTGCCAGCACCTGCTTGAATACGCAGTGTATGGCCGAGTTTCTGAATGTGTTTAGCCGATTCGGGTGTTAGCGCTACGCGCTTTTCGCCTTTGTACGACTCCTTAGGGATGCTGATAATCATATTGAGAGAGCTCCGGTTGGTTTTCCTTGACTACATACGAACGCCGTATTTTAGACGATTGTAAACAAGGTGTCTTATCTAACTGTCGGAGTTTATACGAGCAAGCCCTGCCTAGGCTAGACCTCAACGCACGGGAAAGTCGATATGGCAGCCATTTTTTAAGTGAATAGGCTTAGCCAGCCAAACTTAAGGCCCTACAAATACTCAACTTAAGCCTTTATAATGGGCCATGACCGAAATACTCTCAGCTTTCATTAATAACTTTGACCAATTGAATCTATTTATCATTGGCGCGAGTTTAGTGCTTTTTATAGCCGCACGACCTATTTGCCGCTGGCTAAGCGACGACGACGGCCTGTCGATACGTATCAGCATGATGCGGGTTCTAAACTCGTTGATCATTCTTGGCGTACTCGCCGATGAATTGCTGCTGCGCGACGAAACGTTACTGAGCAAGCTAACTTACTCGCTGATTGTGATTTACTTTGCGGTAGTCGGCACGCAGTTTATAAATTTTCTAATTCATCAGCGGTTTGGCAAGGTACGCAAGTCGAAAAGCAAGCGGCAGGTTTCCGACACCTATTCGAGTCGCGGTCTTAGCCTATTTGTCGCGGCGGTTGTTACGGTCGTGGCTATCGTCAGTTGCCTGCGCATTCTTGGGCTTAATTCGTTACTCGAAGCCGGTGGCGCGGTCGGCATTATAGGAATATTTCTAGCCATGACTCAAGCGTCATGGGCGCCCGATATTATCAGTGGCTTGATTATCCTAAACAGTCGCATGGCCGAAGAAGGTGACGTTGTTCAATTCAACATGGGCAATCGAAATATCGTCGCAAGTATCTTCAAAACTAAAGTCTTTCACACTGAGTTTTTAGACTTATCGAATAACCATCGATTAATGGTGCGTAATGCAAAATTACGTGACTATGGGCTACAGAATCTATCGCGCTTCGCATCGGCAAAAGGCCTGCGAGAACGTTTATTATTCAATATAGGCTACGCACATTCACAACAAGAAGTTACCGACATGATGAATCGCGCGTTTGCAGAAATTGATAAAAGCGAAAGCCTGAGAGAACACCAGTTTGAACCCGAAGTTATGGTATTAGACACCGGAGACTATGCTGTTGAGTGGGCCGTTAATTATTATATTAAAGACGTGAAGCAACTACTAAAAATCAAACAAATCTTTCGATCTTATATCTTGGCCGAGTCGGTTCGCTCAAATATTTCTCTGGCGACACCGAACTTGCAAATCAATCAAGTGTCAGTTGATCAGGGGCTCCTTAAAGAATCGCCGCTACCTAAGCAAGCACCCGAGAAGATATCTTAGCGGTGTTAATTTAGCGACCTTAAAGGGGCATCTACAGCGACTATCCTTTATAATCGCTGACTTGATTTAAATTGCCAATATCTGGCTATGGCACTTTAGTTCTCAAGCTGTGGCACCAAATCCTAAGCAGTTGTAACACTTAACCCAAATAGTTGTGACACCATGAGCAAAGCATCAACCCCAAACCATTTTATTAAAGCGATCACCTCAAATGATCTAAAGAATGGCAAGTATGACTATATTCATACGCGCTTCCCGCCAGAACCGAATGGTTATCTGCACTTGGGTCATGCAAAGTCAATTTGCTTAAATTTTGGCTTAGCGGCTGATTTGGGTGGTAAGTGCAATTTGCGCTTTGATGACACTAACCCGAGAAAGAAAGCCTAGAGTATATGGAAGCCATTCGCGACAGCGTCGCATGGCTGGGTTTTGAGTGGGCTAAGCTTTGTCATGCATCTGACTATTACGATCACTTATATGGTTTCGCGTTAGAACTAATCGACAAAGGCCTCGCTTACGTTGATGATTTAAACGCCGAGCAAATGCGCGAATACCGTGGCACCTTGACCGACGTTGGCCGAGATAGCCCAAGCCGTAGCCGAGCGCCTAGCGAGAGTCGGGCTTTGTTCGAGCGTATGCGAGCAGGTGAATTCGAAGAAGGCGCACTTACTTTACGCGCAAAAATCGATATGGGCTCACCGAACATCTCAATGCGCGACCCAATCATTTACCGCATTCGCTTTGCACACCATTATCGCGCTGGCGACAAATGGTGCATCTACCCGATGTACGATTTCACCCATTGTATTTCAGATGCATTAGAAGGCATTACTCATTCATTGTGCACCTTAGAGTTTCAAGATAACCGTGAGTTGTATGACTGGTTCCTGGCCAACATCACCATCGGCGAAAACTTGATTGGGGAAAAGGTCGGCGACAACGCTAAGCTGATGCCTCGCCAAATTGAATTTGGTCGATCTAATTTAGAGTACACCGTTGCCAGCAAACGAAAACTGATTCAATTAGTCACCGAAGGCCACGTTAACGGTTGGGATGACCCTCGCTTAACCACCCTAGTTGGTTTGCGCCGTCGAGGTTATACACCGGCCTCTATCCGCAATTTTTGCGCCGAAATTGGTGTCACCAAAAAAGACAGCACCATCGATATGGCGGTGTTAGAAAATGCCATTCGGCAAGATTTAGAAGCCTCGGCAAAGCGCGTATTTGGCGTTCTGAGGCCACTCAAGTTAATCATTAGCAACTACCCTGAAGGAAAGTCTGAAACATTCACTGTTAAAAATCACCCTAAAGATGACAGCATGGGCACACGCGAGCTGCCTTTTGGCCGAGAGATCTACATTGATCAAGACGATTTCATGCTCGACCCACCGACTGAGTTCTTTCGCTTGGGCCCTGGTCGCGAAGTGCGCTTGCGCTATGGCTATGCGGTAACCTGCAATGACGTTATTCAAGATGACGACGGCAATGTAGTAGAGCTACATTGCACTTACGACCCGCTAAGCGCCAAAGGGAAAACAGCCGACGGGCGAAAAATCAAAGGCATTATTCATTGGCTTAGCGCAGCGCATGCGGTTGACGCTGAAGTGCGTGTCTACGATCGTCTTTATACTGTACCGAATCCCGGTGCGGCTGAAGATTTTGTCAGTTTAATTAACCCAGAATCACTACAGTCATTCCCCGACGCGAAGCTTGAACCCAGTATTCTAGAAGCAAGGCCTGAAGACCGTTTTCAGTTTGAACGAGTCGGTTACTTCTGTTTTGACTCTGTTGATAACGCTAAAGGCTCTATAGTAATGAATCGCACAGTTAGCTTAAGAGATACTTGGGCCAAGGTTGGCAAGAAATAGGTTTTGATTAGGTAAGCTTGGCTCTGTGGTTTTTCAGGGTCTAGCTCTCAGCGATTTAGTAGTGGATTCACTAAAGCGCAATTCTACTTAGTCTAGAATATTTACTTACAACATAATATCACTTATGTTGTAAGTATCTTTATCAGAATAAAGTCCTAAATCATAGATATTTATAGCTCATTAAGTAGAAGAATCATTCTTCGGGCTACGTTAGGCTTTGTTACTACTTAACAATTGCTAATTCCTATCTTGGACACTCTATAGTTAATTCCCATCGAGTGCTAACAGTAGAGTTTGCCGTTACATAGACATCTACCTTATCAATCCCAGTTGCAGAAAATGAGCCTATATTCTGACCGCTTACAAACCCATTGGTTGCCAATAGTAATTGGTTAGTCCCATGTTTATAAATTTGTAATCTATCAGGTACTGTAAATGTCTGAAAAATAACTCTCGCAGAGCCTGATACAGCCCCTGAGCCTTGGCCGAGATTAAAAACAACGGATAGGCCATTAGTGCCTCCTGCAGGATCCTCAGACCAAATTTTAGAAGAATTTCCTGATGTTGAACTTATTTATACAGATAATGCAGAAAAAAGTTTTTTTCCGAAAGACATTTTACCTTTTCATTA
>JAESTB010000641.1 GCA_016763815.1 Arenicella sp. | reverse complement strand
TTTATGGATAGTTTGTTGAACGTTTGTGGGTAGTTCGCGAGTCGTTCACGTCGACTTCAATCTTAGCCAATCGCTTAGCCTTGATTGTTGTGATTCTAGATAATAATCCAGTGATCTGTTTAGTCCTATGCAAATAGATTTAGAGTTCGCTCAATGGTAGACTTAAGCCGCGTTATAACAGCTCAGGTCTTCGGCTAATAAAAACCATCGAATAGCTGTTAAAATGGGTTTGTCGGTTAACTATGAACAAGCTCACCGCAGACTAGATTTGTAGTCTGGCGCGATAATAATGATGAATCCTTAAACTATAGCGGCGTTAAATAGCGCTGAGTCGAAAAGGACAGACCGCTAAACAATTTTGGGAAACTTCGTGCATATCTTAATCAGTAACGACGACGGTTATAATGCTCCTGGGCTATCAGTTCTAGCAGATGCGCTTAGAAATCAACATCATAAGGTCACGGTTGTGGCTCCGCGTGAAGACGTGAGTGGTTGTGGAATGAGTTTGTCTCTGCGACGCTCAATAAATGTCGAAGCCGCTGCGGAGCACTTGTTTATTGTCGACGGAACGCCAGCTGATTGTGTTTACATTGGACTAGATAATTTAGTTGACGAACCCGTTGATTTGGTTGTTAGTGGTATTAACAATGGCCCCAATTTAGCCGACGACATTCTTTACTCCGGCACGTTCGCCGCAGCAATGGAAGCACGCCGCATGGCAATGCCGAGCATTGCCTTGTCGATTACTGAGCGCTCGGTTCAGCATTACGAAACGGCAGCCTATATCGCAGTTCAAATGAGTAATGCCTTGCCATTACTCAACTATCGAAGTTTATTGGCTGTATTAAATGTTAATGTGCCCGATATTCCAGTTGCCGACCTGAGAGGCTTTAAAGCAACTGTCTCGGGTCAAAGAGAAGCGCCATTGCCGCCTAAAAGGCTAGCCTGTGTGGGCAACATGTCTCAATACCAGCTTGGTCTTGCAGGTGATTTTCGTCGAACCAAACAAAAAAAAATGCGAGATTTTGAAGCGGTTGAGCAAGGTTATGCATCGATTACACCCTTTAATGCCACCTTTGACGATAGCGCTTACATTGATGATGTGCAAACGTGGCTGGATACTCTTAACTGAGTGCTACTGATATGTATACGCAACAATTAACAAAACCACAATACGCCGGCAGAGGGATGACCTCAGACCGAACTCGCGGCCGTTTGATCGAATTAATCAAAAGCATGGGCGTTACCAATAAGGCCGTTTTATCCGTCATGCAAAGTTTGCCAAGACACATATTTGTAGAAGAGGCGTTAGCCAGTCGAGCTTACGAAAATACCGCCTTGCCAATCGGACATGGGCAAACAATCTCGCAACCCTACACCGTCGGCCTGATGACTCAAACCTTGTTCAATAAACCCCGCTCTAAAGTACTGGAGATTGGCACCGGTTGTGGCTACCAAACCGCTATATTGGCTCCGCTGTGCGACGAAGTCGTGAGTTTAGAGCGAATTGTTAAATTACATAGGCGGGCTAGGGATCTACTTTATGACCTTGGAGTACGTAATGTGAAGTTTCGCCACGGTGACGGTTTTGCCGGAATGCAAGATTTTGCCCCATACAACGGAATATTAGCCGCTGCAGTATCAGAAGATGTTCCTCAAGAATTGATCGATCAATTAGCGGAAGGTGGTCGCGTGGTGATGCCAGTAGGTAAAGACCAGCGGCAGGTGTTGATTGTAATAGATAAAACCAGCACAGGATTAATTGAACAAGAAATTGAAGCTGTCCGCTTTGTTCCGCGTTTAGCCGGCCTTGGCTAAACTGTGAACTAAATTAGAGAATTGTAGGTTAAACAATCAGGCGCAATCATCTGTGAAACTATTTGAACCAATTTACACCAGCATCTTAAAGTGGGCTAAACATAGACATGCCGAACGCTACTTAGCCGGTATCAGTTTCGCCGAGTCCTCATTTTTCCCGATACCGGTTGATGTGATGTTGGCACCTATGGTGTTGGCCGATAAAGATAAAGCTTGGCGACTGGCCGCGATCACTACCGTTATGTCAGTTATCGGCGGCATGTTCGGCTATTTGATTGGCTCGTTTTTCTTCGAAGCGTATGGAGAGCAAATCCTTAGCTATTTTCATGCGCACGATAGCTTTGAAGCGATTCAAGCAAAGTATGCGGCGCATGGGATTTTAATCATCCTGTTAGCCGGCTTTACACCCGTACCCTACAAGATATTTACCATCGCATCGGGCGTACTAGGTATCGCCTTCTTACCTTTTGTGTTTTTATCCTTGGTTGGCCGTGGCGCCAGATTTTTCATGGTTGCCGGATTAGTGAAAATGGGCGGCGATAAGCTCGAAGAAACAATTCACAAGCAGATAGAAATGATCGGTTGGGGCACTTTAGGGTTGGTTGTCATCGGCGCTACAGCTTACTATTTTTTACATTAAAGTAAGTTTTGCTTCACTTTGTTTAACTCTCCTATGTTTCTATTCGCACCGCATAAGCTTTATAAGGTCAGATTCTCTGAGTTTCGATTCTTTAAGGTTCGATCGTCCAAAACAATTGTTACTTGCACTCTGGCGTTATTAAGTGCCTGTGCTCCGCCAGTCAAGGTGGCTGTCGAGGAACGAACGGTATTAACGGTTCGGCAGCAAAGTGAAAAAATCGGCGGTCAGATAGTCCGTATTGTGCAGTCGGGAGATACACTCTACGGGGTCGGCTTTGAGTCAAACCTAGACGTTAACCAGCTGGCGGCGTGGAACGGTATTTCTGATACTAGCCGCCTAAGAGTAGGGCAGCGGATTCGTTTGACCAAACCGACTGATTTTGTCGCTAAACCGGTGGTCAAGTCTAGGCCAAGCCGTGATCAACTTGCAATGGCAAGAGTTGCTCAGTCTCGGCGTGATGATCGAACCTCGCAAAAAAACAACAAATTATCTGCTGCTAAATCTACTGGTACATCCTCAGGAAAGGCAACAGGCAAGCCCAAGCCATTTAAGACTAAGAGTAGCGCAGTACTCAAAAACCGCAACGTCGCAGGGGTAACCTGGTCTTGGCCCTTTAGTGGCAAAGTAATTCGGCGCTTTTCACCCTCGAGCACACAACAAGGCATCGATATTTTGGGCATCCCAGGTCAAGCTGTTACGGCTTCGGCTCCTGGTGAAGTGGTGTATGTTGGAAACAGCCTCAAAGGCTACGGAAATTTAGTCATTATTAAGCATAACGATAATTTCCTAAGTGCTTACGCCCACAATCAAAAAATTCTCGTGTCTGAAGGACAGATGATCACCTATAGGCAAGTTATTGGCGCTGTTGGCACCAATAACCGACTAGAGAATGCATTGCACTTTCAAATACGTCGCAAAGGAAAACCGGTTAACCCCCTGAGTTATCTTTCTGGATCATCAAGCTAGGGTATATCTAAGTCAACTATTCGTTATTTAGCCTCACTTTTAGGGTTACATTGAGCGCTTCGCTCGCTACACTATTAGGCCAATATTCTCAGTAATCTAGCGGCCGTAATTGGTCTTATATTTGTCATGGCTAAAGATGACTTTCCTCGCATAAAGCGACTTCCGCCCTACGTTTTTAATATCGTCGGTGAACTAAAAGCCGCTGCCCGTGCTCGTGGCGAAGATATTATCGATTTTGGTATGGGTAACCCTGATCAACCGACTCCTCAGCCAATTGTTGATAAGCTCTGTGAGGCTGCGCAACGCGGTGACACTCATCGCTACTCGGTATCTAAGGGAATACCGCGCTTACGCAAGGCCATCTCGAATTGGTACGGTGAACGTTTTAATGTTGATATCTGCCCTGAACGTGAGGCTATTTGCACTATTGGCTCGAAGGAGGGCTTAGCACATCTAGCGATGGCCGCCGTCGACAAAGGCGATTCGGTATTGGTGCCGAACCCAGCCTACCCGATTCACCCGTATGGTTTTATAATCTCCGGAGCCGATATCCGTCACGTGCCGATAGGCCGGGACATCGATTTTTTCGCTGAACTGGAAACAGCGGTTAAAAACATGTTTCCTAAACCGAAAATGTTGGTGCTAAATTTCCCCAGCAATCCTACTGCGCAATGTGTTGAGCTAGAGTTCTTTGAAAAAATTGTCGAGATGGCAATTGAGCACCAATTCTGGGTGATTCAAGATTTGGCCTATGCCGATATAGTGTTCGATGGTTATGTTGCACCGTCAATTATGCAAGTGCCAGGCGCCAAGGATATCGCTGTCGAATCTTTTAGCTTGTCCAAAAGTTACAATATGCCGGGCTGGAGGGTTGGCTTTATGGTTGGTAACTCGACCTTAATCGGAGCACTCGCGAGACTAAAATCGTATCTAGATTACGGCATGTTTGCGCCGATCCAAATCGCGTCTATTTTCGCCTTGGAAGCGCCTGAAGCAAAAGACTGGATTTCTGATATACGAGATATGTATCAACGCCGTAGAGACGTATTATGCGATGGGCTGGAAGCGGCTGGCTGGCCGGTAGATCGGCCCAAGGCGACCATGTTCGTGTGGGCTAAAATTCCTCCGAGATTCCTTGAGTTAGGCTCAATGGAGTTTAGTAAGCTATTGCTCAAAGACGCCAAAGTGGCTGTTTCGCCGGGAATCGGTTTCGGTGATTACGGCGACGAATACGTACGTTTTAGTCTGATTGAGAACGAACATCGCACCCGACAGGCGATTCGCAACATAAAAGCACTGTTACGCCATCCTGAACAGGTTAAAATCTAGCACCAAACGAAAACATTTTCCGAACGTTAACCCATAGGTAGACGTAAGCGGCCAGTACAATAGTCAGTACATACGTATCAAAATTAAATGAAAGCTATAAAAGTCGGTATCTTAGGTTTAGGAACAGTGGGGGGTGGCACCGCATTAGTGTTACAACGCAATGCCAGCGAAATTTCACGCCGAATAGGGCGTGCGGTCGAGGTGACAATGGCCTCGGTGCGGAATTTAGACAGTGAACGCTTGTGTGACTGTAGTCAATTAACCTTAACTCAAGACCCTTTCGAAGTGGTAGACGCATCCGAAATTGATATTGTTGTCGAATTAATTGGTGGTGACACGCTGGCTAAAGAATTGATGCTCAAGGCTATCGGTAATGGCAAACATGTTGTTACTGCCAATAAAGCGTTAATCGCGCTGCACGGCAATGAAATTTTCGCCGCCGCGCAAGCCAAGGACGTTTCGGTGAGTTACGAGTCGGCTGTGGCCGGTGGCATAGGCATCATTAAAGCAATTCGAGAAGGTTTAGCGGGCAATAAAATTGAACTTCTTGCTGGTATTATTAATGGTACGGCTAACTTCATTCTGACCGAGATGCGCGACAAAGGCCGTACCTTTGAGGACGTATTAGCTGAGGCTCAATCGTTAGGCTACGCTGAAGCGGACCCAACCTTCGATGTTGAGGGTATAGACGCTGCTCATAAGTTGACCATTTTGGCTGCGATTGCGTTTGGTACTCCGCTGCAGTTTGAAAAGGTGTATGCCGAAGGCATCTCTAAGCTCAGCCTGACCGACGTTGCTTATGCTGAAGAACTTGGATACCGCATCAAGCATTTGGGTATTGCTAAGAATAGCCATGATGGTTTGGAGTTGCGCGTACACCCAACTTTGATACCGAGTGAGCGTTTACTTGCCAATGTTGATGGCGTGATGAACGCTGTTTTAGTGAAAGGAGACGCGGTTGGTAACACCCTACATTATGGTGCCGGTGCGGGTGCCGAGCCAACAGCCTCGGCTGTGGTCGCTGATATTCTAGACATCGTACGTAGCATAGATGCCTCGCCTTCATGTCGAGTGCCTCATCTTGGTTTTCAGCCTGAGGCGATACAATCGCTCCCTGTAAAAACACCCGATCAGTTTGAGTCGGCCTATTATTTACGCTTTGATGTAAATGATGTTGCCGGTGTGATGTCTAAATTGTCAGCCAAATTTGCTGATCGAAATATTAGCATTGAATCTATCACGCAAAAAGAACCAAGCCTCGGACAAGACTTTGTCTCGGTTATCTTCGTTACTCAGCGCACTCGAGAAGGTTTGGTTGATCAAGCCATTGAAAGTATCGAGTCAATGGGTGATGTGCGTGCCGATGCGGTTAAAATTCGTGTAGAACATTTTGACTAAGCAGACTATCATCGTGAGCCACAATAATAGTAGCAAGCAGAGCATCAACAAGAGTATCAACGATGAAATTTATTAGCACACGTGGCGATGCGCCTGTTCTAAGCTTTGAAGAAGTTGTTTTGGCCGGTCTGGCTAGCGACGGTGGTTTGTATGTCCCGCAAACATTGCCAACCTTCTCGCAAGATGAAATTGCCAGTTGGGCCGGACTAAATTATCAACAATTGGCGTTCAAGGTGATTCATCCATTTATTGACGGTGAAATTAGTGACCAAGACCTTATCGCTATCATCGATAAGTCCTACCAATCGTTCAGCCATGATGCAATTGCGCCGTTGATCCAAACGGGTCATAACGAATGGGTGCTTGAGTTGTTTTGTGGGCCAACGCTAGCCTTCAAAGATTTTGCCCTGCAATTTCTCGGGCATCTGCTTGACTTCATTTTGGCTAAGCGTCAGCAAAAAGTGGTAGTGATGGGCGCGACATCGGGCGACACCGGTTCAGCGGCGATTGAAGGTTGTAAAAGGTGCGAGAATATCGATATCTTTATTCTGCATCCGCATAATCGGGTTTCAGAAGTGCAACGTCGACAAATGACGACAGTGATGGCCGATAACGTTTTTAATATCGCGCTTGAGGGTAATTTTGACGATTGTCAGAATATGGTGAAGGCGAGTTTTCTTGATCAATCATTCTTGCCCGATGGCCGCCAATTGGTGGCTGTGAATTCGATTAATTGGGCGCGAATCATGGCTCAAATTGTCTACTATTTCTATGCATCACTGGCCCTAGGTGGTCCGCATAGATCAATATCTTTCTCGGTGCCGACTGGTAATTTCGGCGATATTTTTGCCGGTTATTTAGCCAAGCAGATGGGTCTGCCCATCGAACAACTTATTATTGCTACCAATGCAAATGATATTTTGCACCGCTGCATCAGTGACAACGACCATAGCAAGAAGGCGATGCATCAGTCTCTATCACCAAGCATGGACATTATGGTGTCGAGTAATTTTGAGCGTTTGCTGTTTGATCTGCATGGTCGTCGAGGCTCTGAAATTCAGCGGCTAATGTCTGAATTTGAAAGTGGGCACATGAGTTTGAGCGATGAGGCGCTTGCCAGTGCGCGTGAGGTTTTCTCTAGTTTCCGGCTAGATGACGACGCGACGTTAAAGTTAATTGCGGACACTCATGCGAATAGTGGTTATTTATTGGACCCACATACCGCAATCGGAGTGGCGGCCGCCCGGGCTGAGCGAAGTCGCAAAGACGTGCCGATAGTGTGTTTGGCAACGGCACACCCGGCCAAGTTTCCAGAGGCAGTAGATAGGGCGGCGAAACTCTTTCCTGACGCTCGGCTAGGCCAGCCGGCGCTGCCGCTACACATTGTTGATTTATTTGAGCGCGAAGAGCGAATGACTGTGTTGCCTGACGATATTTCTGAGGTTCAATCATTTATTACTGCAAATATATAACAGGCTCTATTTGGTATTTATGTAAGTTGTTGTTATTAATAAGGATATTTACGGCTAATTAACTTAACGTTAGGACTCTGTAAACACGTGGTCTCGACGTCATATTTTCAGTATGATGACGAGTGACTAATAAAAAATATAAATCCCTCGGAAATAAGAGGGTAGCGAAGCGTTCGAGAGTTCATGAGTCAAATAACTAATTTTATCGCCCAGCGTTGCAAGGTTATCGCCTTCTGCACAACCTTGATTTTTTCTGTGGGCGTGCCAAATACCTTCGCTCAGGAGCGAGGTGGTGCTAACTCTGGCTCTGATAGCGCAGGTCAACGAGACGCCGAAATCACCTTAAAGCTTGAGGGTGTTGACATCAGGGTGCTGATTAACACGGTTGCCGAAGTCAGTGGCAAAAACTTTATTGTTGACCCTCGAGTAAAAGGTAAGGTTTCTGTGATATCGGGAGCAACACTTAATCCTGAGGAGCTCTATGATGTGTTTTTGTCCATTCTTGAAGTGCATAATTTTGCCACGGTGGATTCAGGCAATGTGATTAAAATTTTGCCGAGCAATGTCATCAAACAGCGTCCCACGCCGTTGTTATTTTCGCCCTCTGGCGATTCAAACGATGTGCAGGTGACACAAATTATTCAGCTCAAGCATGCGTCAGTGCAAGATTTGGTGCCGATTATTCGCCCGTTAATTCCGCCGACCAGTCATTTTGCGCCACATATTCCATCGAATAGCGTAGTAATTACGGATACTTTAGCCAACATACAGCGAATTTTACAAATCATAAGAAAAATCGACGTACCTGATAAGCGCTCGAACATTAGCGTGGTTAATTTGAACTTTGCTAAAGCCAGCGAACTAGCGGCAACACTAACACAGTTGATGGTTGCCACGGCCGACAGTAAAGGTGGCGCATCTGCAGGACAGATAAGCATCCAACCATTCGACGCGATTAACTCATTGGTAATTAGTGCGCCCGACGAGCAGTACGGTAAAATTCAAGCCCTAATCGGCGAGTTAGATATAGAGCGCGAAGTTGAGGGTAATGTAAACGTTATTGCTCTAAAGCATGCTAAAGCTGAAGATTTAGCGTCGATTTTGAAGGATCTCACGTCCAGTACGGCGCAAGGAGCCGTAAGTGAGTTTACTGTGCAGGCCGATGAGGCGTCTAATTCTCTAATCGT
>JAESTB010000640.1 GCA_016763815.1 Arenicella sp. | reverse complement strand
TAATTCGATGACCTTTGAAATCAGCTTAGGACTAAACCGATAACAGCCTTAGCCAATTTGATCGCGACTTCAGCGTAACCTTAGCAGAAAAAAGCTAGGTGACAAGAACCACCTAGCTTTTCTAGTTGCTTGAATAAAAGTTGCTTGAATAAAAAGAGCTTCCAAAGGCAAGCTTTCAATTCAAGTACTTTATTCAACTACTTCGCCTAACACTTTTTGCTTATTAGAAGGAGTAACGAGCACCAAGATTAAAGCGTGCACCAGTCTGCGCCGCGTTAACTCTCTGCAGTTGATCACGACCATAAGCCCCGGTAGTTTCATCGGTAATATTAATGCCTTCCACAAACACCGTTAGATTATCGGAGAGGTCATAACTAGCACTCACATCCCACTGACCATAGGAGTCTACAAAGACCGGGCCGGGCGTTCCTGCAGCGGCACCAGCGATACCATTGAAGAAATCGTCACGCCAGTTATAGGCAATTCGGGTTTGAAAGCGTTCATTTTCATAAAAACCGATCAGGTTTGCTGAGTCACTTAGCCCGGACAGTACAAATTGGGTTTCTAGGCTATCACTGTTAAAGGCAATGTCGCCATCAACAATAGTCGCATTGATAATAAAACCAAAACCAGTTTCACCGAAGGAGTACTGCAACGCCGCTTCCCAACCATCAATACTGGCGGTTTCTTGATTTACCGGAGTAGTTACGTCAAACGTGGCCGCTTGACCCGTTGCCGGATTAATCAAATTAGGAAACAGAACTTGATCTTGCAAAATACTAGTGCCGATAAAATTTGACACGTCTTTATTGAAATAACCGATCGAGGCATAGTCGCCATCGGCAAAATAATACTCAAATGAGAAATCGATGTTTTCAGATTCGAAAGGCAGTAAACCTGGGTTACCACTTTGGCCATTACCACCGTTCTGACGAAGTAAGGTACTAATGGTTAGACCGCCTTGTATATCGGTGTAATCGGGTCTGGCTACTGTTTCACTATAAGAAGCACGGAAAACTACGGCATCTGTAAGATCAAATTTGATATCCAAGTTTGGTAAAACAAAGTCATACTTACCGCTCAATCGAGTGAATGCTTGTCGGCCAGTTGGAATCGCATCAAACTCATTGCCACCAGTCTGCCTAATTTCACCATACTCAGGTACTAACGCTTGAGAGTCGACATCGGTCTCCTCGTAGCGTAAGCCAAACTTAACATTAAGCGGAATATTGGCTAACTCGGAATCCATCCTAAACTGTACATACACCGCTTTTGATTCTTCTTCGGTTATTCGGTCGGTGGTAAAAACGCTGCTAGCACAAAGACCGGTGCCACAATCGCCACCGGTTGACTGAGTTGCTCCGAGTTGCTCGGTTCGTCTCGCTAGCGCATCTATATCGAAAGTGAAGAAATCTGTTTGCCGATTTGCGTCATTACCATTCGAAATTTGATCAAAAGCGCCAGCCGCAGAGGCCGGGGTCAGGAGATCAGCAATATCACCTGGTTGAGTAGTACCACCCCATGTGTTGCGTTGCACATTAGAGAATTGCGAACGATTATCGACATTGGTTAATTGAACGCCAAAATCGATCGCGCTGCTATCATTCAGGTTATAGGTACCACTTATAGCCGCCTGTTCGATCTCCATTTCAGTCTTCTTAGTGTCGAAAACACTGCCAGTGACAATCATATCATTGGCGTTCAACGGACCGGTTAAATCAAGACTCAAGATAGGCAGATCACCGTTGAACGTAGCAGTAGTTCGAGCCCGAGTAAAACTTGCAATTGCCAGTTGTGACGCCGTGCCATTGTTACCGATTGGACCACTCTCGGCCGATGAACTGTGCACATCAAATTCAAATGCCAGGCGATCATTGACCTGCCAGTCTAAATTAATACCTACTGACCTATTCTCTGTCTTGGTGCCATCTTGGCCAGCAGCCATGGCGAAATCATTTGAGGTGCTACCTTCAGAAAAAATAACCGGTGAGGCAATTGGCCCATCACTGAATTCAGTTGATAGGTCTCCATAGTTAAACCATGCCGAGTAGTTGTTAAAGGTTCGTTCTGATTCAACTTCTGAAAAAGTGTAATCGACGGTGGCTTCAAGATTCTCAGTTGGCGCCCACTGCAACGTAAGCTGGCCATTTATGCGTTCACGGCTAAATTCAGCAAGCTCATAACCGATGCTTTGTGGTACTACAAAAATATCAGAGTCACCCGGACGATTAATTTGCGCCGCGTTATCAGGGATTGAGCCCCAGCCATTATGAGTGCCCTGGAAGCCGTTGAAATCTCCGGTTGTTCCAGTATTAACGCCGTTGTCACGCTTTTGATAACTACCACTTACCGCAATACCAATGGTGTCGTTGGCGAAGGTGTTTGAGTAGATACCCGACAATTCAGGCGTAATATCATCGCCTTTCTCAGTTGACGTGTCGTGTACCGCTTTAGCCGAAACAACTGATTTAAGACCTGGCGAATCTAGCGGCTTAGTGGTTTGAATGTTAATCGTGCCACCAATGCCACCAGTAGGAATATCGGCATTACCAGTTTTGTATATTTGCACTCCTGAGATACCTTCGGAAGCGAGATCGGCAAAATCAAAAGACCTGTCGTCACCGTTTGCCGTTGGCATTTGGCGGCCATTTAAGGTCACCAAGTTAAACCCAGGCCCGAAACCACGCACGGTTACTTTACTTCCTTCACCGCGGCTACGGTCAATTGACACACCAGTAATGCGTTGTAGTGACTCGGCTAAGTTGGTATCAGGGAAAGAACCAATATCTTGGGCTGAAATGCCGTCGACCACACCGCTGGCAGCGCGTTTCATTTCACTAACACGCTTTAGACTGCTGCGAATACCGGTAACCACAACCTCTTCTAACGTATTATTCGCTTGTTCGACCGTTTGTTGAGCAAAAGCGGCAGAGGGTGCGAATAATGTCGCGCCCATCGCTAGCCCTATAATTGTTGATCTTGTACTAGGTGAAACGTTTATTGCCGACGCTACCGCCTTTGACAGCTCGGTACGTTGACCAATATTACTATTAGACCTCATTGCCTTCCTCTCTATTATATATATTTATAATTATTGCTCTTTAACTTAAGAGCTCGTTCGTAGCATGAATACCCCACCCGATTAGATTGAAGGTATGACACTGAATACGGAAACACTAAGCTGTTATCTGCAACAACATCAGTTTAGCGCTGACCGTTAAGCTACTGAATACCGACAGATGATTCGACTAACTGAGTGAAAATTACGTAATTTGGTCGTCCAAGTAGCGGAATTTCACTAGTTGAACTGATTTTCGAAATGAATATGCTTTAGACTTCAGTAATAAAAATAATACTTGAACGTCACCCATGTAATGTCCGCCTATATATTAAATTTTCACGATACTGTGCTGCTGGCGACCGGCTTTCAAAGCCTATTGTTTATCTTTCTGATCTTATGGGTAAAGCATGAGCGCCACATAAGTGACTATTTTCTGATTGGCTTTTTCGTAGCGCAAATCGTAATTCCATTACATGTTCTAGTTAATTATAACCCTGAGCTTAGGGCTTTAGGGATGCAGATTTCGCCTCATCTATTGCATGTTTTTGATATCGCCTACTGGATAGAAGGGCCGCTTTTACTTTGGTACACGCGATCTATACTTCATAAGAATTTCACCTTACGCAAGAAAGATGCCCTATACCTACTGCCCACAGCAATCTATTTCATCTATATGTCAGTGGCATTCTATTCATTAGACTCGCTCGAAAAATCACAATTTTTAGCCGCGGAGTTAAATGCAGATGCACCGTCGGTGCGCCACGGTATAGACGCCGTACGAGAAGGTTTACGGGTGTTCTTCGGAATTCTTTGCTTAGTAGACATACGACTTGCTCGAAATGAACTTCGCGACCGATTTTCTAATATCGAGAAAATTGATATTGGTTGGTTAAGCATATTGGTGATCGCATTTACGGCCGTTCGAGTTTGGATTCTAATTGTGGTATCGGTGGCTATTTTTGCACCCTATCTAAGCGATTCTGTATTTAACTACATGGGTTTAGCCGGAAATTATCTGACCTTCGGCCTAATTACTGCATTAATGTTCTTAAGTTTACAGCGGTCGAGCATTTTTGATGGCCACATGACAGAAGAAGGGCCGGCGCAAGAGCAAGACAACCAAAGCTTGGACCCAGCGTTGGCGAGAAAAATTGAAAACCACATGCGGCATGAAAAGCCTTATTTGCTACCGCTACTCAACCTAGAACAACTCGCTTCTCAGCTTTCAATGCACCCAAGAGCGCTGTCGGTAGCGATTAAAAAGCACTTTAAAACTAATTTTTACGAGTTTGTAAATTCCTACCGTATAAACGAAGCAAAGGTGATTTTGTCTAGCCCTGAGCACAAACATAAGACCATGATAGATATTTCATGCGAATGTGGCTTCAACAGCAAAGCAACGTATAACTCGTTCTTTAAAAAATTAGTCGGGTCAACGCCAACACAGTACCGCTCTGAACAATTGTCGGCTCGCTTACAAAACTAGCTTGATAGGTTAACAGCTGGCTTGATTAACGCCTATTTGAGTGCGGAGAATTGAGAAATTTTTAAACCTTACTAACTTGACCAAGTTATTGAATTTTCGGTAACTTGGTCGACCTATTTAGTAACTATGCCAAACTAATGGAATCACTATTAGCCAAATAAGAGCGTAATTTTCCTATGGAAGCGTCATCTAAATTCAAACGCCAATTCAAAAAAAGCAATAACCGAGTAACTCGCTATTTGATCCTGAGCGCAGCCCTATTAAGTTTTGTAGGATGCGATCAATCGATCGATCAAGCCAGCAAACAACCGCAAGCTTCTAGTACAGTAAAAGAGACTTCTCATGCAAGCACGAGCGATTTGCATGCTGGAAATACCGATATCTGGCCCAGCTTAGATTATTCTAAAACCTATAACATCGAGTTAGAGGCTAAGATTACGAAGTTGCTCTCAAAAATGTCCTTGGAGCAAAAAATAGCGCAAATGATACAGCCTGAAATTCGTGATTTCACGGTTGAGGACATGCGGCGATACGGCTTTGGCTCCTACCTAAATGGTGGCGGCGCCTTCCCTAACAATGACAAGCACGCTAGCCCGAAAGACTGGATCACCTTAGCCGAAGATATGTACCAAGCATCGATTGACGACTCGCTCGATGGCTCAACTATCCCTGCGATTTGGGGAACCGATGCGGTGCATGGACACAATAACGTTATTGGCGCCACCCTATTCCCACACAACATTGGCCTCGGAGCGGCTAATAACCCCGAGCTAATAGAGCGCATTGCGCAAGCTACCGCACGCGAAGTAATGGCGACTGGCATCGACTGGGTATTTGCGCCCACCGTGGCGGTGGTGCGCGATGACCGTTGGGGAAGAACCTACGAAGGCTACTCGGAAGACCCCGAAATAGTTAAGAGTTATTCAGCGGCAATCGTCACCGGGCTTCAGGGCTCGATTGATGGCGACTTCTTAAGCGACAAGCACGTTATCTCCACGGTAAAGCATTTCTTGGGAGACGGCGGTACCGAGGGCGGCGTTGATCAAGGCGATAATATCGCCGACGAACAAACGCTGTTTGATCTTCATGCACAAGGCTATGTCGGTGGCCTCGCCGCCGGAGCACAAACCGTAATGGCATCGTTTAATAGCTGGCACGGAAAAAAAATGCATGGCCACAAGTACTTGCTTACCGATGTGTTAAAAAACAAAATGGGATTCGACGGTTTGGTCGTCGGCGATTGGTTAGGCCATGGTCAAATCGAGGGGTGTACCAACTACAACTGTGCGGCAACGATTAACGCTGGATTAGATATTTTTATGGCATCTGGTGATGCGTGGAAACCGCTGCTGGAAAACACCATTGCCCAAGTTAACAGTGGTGAAATATCACAACGCCGTATAGATGATGCGGTAAGTAGAATATTACGGGTTAAATTACGTGCCGGTGTATTCGATAAACCAAGCCCGGCTAAGCGCCCGCTATCAGGTAAATTGGATATTATTGGAGCGCCTGGCCATCGCGCCATCGCCCGCCAAGCGGTACGTGAATCATTAGTGCTGCTTAAAAACAAAAACGGTATTCTGCCGATCAACCCGAACAAAAATATTTTGATCGCAGGCGACGCGGCTAACAATATCGGCAAACAATCAGGCGGCTGGAGCATTACCTGGCAAGGCACTAACAACACCAACGAAGACTTTCCAGGCGGCCACTCGATCTATGATGGATTTGCAGAAGCCGTTGAAGACGCTGGCGGCGAGCTTACCTTATCAATCGACGGCCGCTACCAGAGTAAACCAGATGTAGCTATCGTAGTGTTTGGTGAAGAACCTTATGCTGAAGGCGTTGGCGATATTAAGAATGTTGCGTATCAGCAAGGCGTAAAGTCAGATCTTGCACTACTAGAAAGGCTCAAATCGGAGGGCATTCCGGTGGTTTCCGTGTTTATCTCCGGCCGACCTCTATACGTTAATGCCGAGCTTAATGCATCAGATGCGTTTGTCGCGGCATGGTTGCCTGGCAGCGAAGGCAATGGTGTCAGCGATGTTCTTCTATCTAACACCGACGGCTCGATTAAACATGATTTTAGCGGGCGATTATCCTATTCATGGCCTTCGTCACCGTGGCAAAGTTCAGTAAATAGAAATGACCAAGACTACAGCCCACTACTTCCGTATGGCTTTGGCCTCGGCTACAGCGCAGCTAATAATCAGGGCCAGTTAGGATTAGACAATTCGCTCGAGGTAGAGTCAATCAGTGTCGATGGTGGCGGCAACTTAATATTGTTCAAAAAGACAATTAGAGCCCCGTATACAGCGATGGTCAGTTCAATTAACAACACCCTGCCTATGACAAGTAATATCGTTGAAGTCGAAGGCCTAAAGGTCAGAACAATAGATAAAGAAATTCAGGAAGATGCCCGCCAAGTTATCTTTAGTGAGAACCAAGCAAGCAAATTTTCATTGGTTACCACCTCAGAGCCTGTAGATTTAACCCCGCAACGCAAAAATGGCCAGTCTCTCCTTCTGAATTTACGTATTGATAGTGCAATTAGTGGCCCGATTAAACTTAGTATGGGGTGTGAAACCGAATGCACCGGCTCGGTAGATATCACCAGCGACCTACAGAAGCTAGCGCCAAACCAATGGCAAGAAGTCAATGTGAGCCTAGCGTGTTTTGAGAAAGCTGGCATTTCCTTAGATAAGATTGTAGCGCCATTCCAAATAAAGTCGGCTGGGGCGTTAACTCTCTCTTTCTCAGAAGTCTCATTCAGAACCACACCAAATGTAGATGAATGCAAATAGATAGCTAGGCGCTTACATTACAGCCACCTAGGCAACAACAAGCGGGGCGCAAAAGGCCAGACGCGACCCCGTTATTTTGATTCAATCTCACGGCGTTTATTGCGTTGCTAGCGCCATTGCCTAGTCCCTTTGCGGCAACTAAACCAACATCAAACACAAAAAAATACCCGCTTTGGGTCTTTTTTGTGAAAGCGTACTCGGAGACTTACTGCAACAATAATGAAAGTTGGTGGCATCAGCATAACCGAACTTTTGAAGCTCAGATTCGACATTCAGGTGGTTTAATAAGCTTGAAACCACATCGTACGCATAGCTCCATGACGCACTTGAAGATAACGCAATTAAAACAACAAGGACTAAACGAAATAGAAAGCTCATTTTTATAGGCTCGTACCCCAGTTATCGAAAGAATCCTCATTCTCTAACTCTGCTCTATAAAAAGACGTCGCTTTTTCCTGAATTTCCAACCATTCTTCGGGAGAAAAAGATATTTCTTGCTGTCCTGAATAGGTAACAAATGACATTTTTCGATCATCAGATATCCTTATATCCATAAACGGGGCTTCATTCTTACTTCGAGACACTTCCAGAAAACAAAAATCTTGCTCTACGTCACTGGCTTTAATGTAATGTAATGTTGTCATATTTACTGTACTCCTCTAAATCCAATAAAACGGCCATCGGCATGCCAACTAGCAGCCCGCCCATCCGCACCAGTTATCGTTTTCCATCCATTAGGATATCGACCACCAGCTCCAGTCGTAGTCTTTCCCGACCTCATTATATTCTTGAGTGTATTTGCCGCCAACTGGTTGATCTTTGCTTCTGTGTTATAAATTTTCCGCAAGGTCTCGGTGTTCTTAAAGCCAAAATATTCCGCATGTTTTGTAACTGCTCTACCCGCATTAGTAAATTGACTGTTTTTGAATTGTCCTAATGCACTCTTGAATAAAGGGTTACCAGCTAACCCCTTTGCGGCATTACTTAATCAGTCATACGCCCATCCACGAGAGTATATTCATCCTCAAGTAACCAAAGCTTTGCTTCCTCGTATTTACTTGTCCTAAATACAATTTTTCCATTCTCTTTTGGGTCTGTAATTATAAATTCACCATTCTCGCTATCAGAGAGAATAAGCAAATAAGGCGCTTCAAAACTTTCATCCGACCAAATTTCATACCACTGCATAATTACCCCCCCGGTCCAGTTCTTGGTATAACGTGATAGAAACCCTTACTTACCTTAATCTCACCATAATGCAATGGTATTCTCGATCCGTCAGCCGAAATACGATACCCAATTGGATTATCAAATCTTAGTCCGTAACGATCTGCACCTCGAATATTACCTGTATGCTGCCCTCGTTGAAAAATTGCTTGCTCAACCCTCGACAAAGTTGCCTTGTCAGTAAATACGTGAGCAGCACCTTCTTTCCGAATTAATTTTTGCGACTGAGCGGTATTTGGCAAGTGTTTGTTCAAATGCTTTAGCTGAAAAGCTAATCCATTTTGTGATAACCCCTTTGCGGCAGCATGCTTAGCAACCATTCCTGCTATAACAACTCGACCAACAGTAGTGCCAAGTCTTATTGGCGGAGCAGAAGTTGCGATTAGTATAGCAGCCTGAGGTGCCGCTTCTATAGCGGCCTCTCCTGTAAGAGCAGATATTGTTAAAAAATCCTTTTGGGCCTGACTTTCATACCAAGGAACGGCAAAATCATTACCACCACTATTCTTCGATTGACTTAACATGGCAGAAAATGGGTCAAATGCCTGACGCCCGTCCAAATCCACATACTTCAACGGATTCTTCAGCGCAAAATTATAGGTATTATGCCCGCCCTCTAATCCAATAGGGTCGTTTCTTAGGTATCGCTCAATAACCGGATTGTAATAGCGCTGTCCATTATAGTGATAGCCCGTTTCCTGATCAAAATATTGGTTGGATGCCCGTAACGGGAATTCGACGGTGTTGACGGTAACCTCGGTCTCACCGAAGGGCTTTCGCTTGGCTGACCAGACGACATTTTTATTGCTGTCGGTTAAAAAAACAGGCGCGCCTAAGAAGTCACTGTGAACCGCTAGCAGCTGGTCTATCGCGGCGACGTAGTAGGCAATGAGTTCACCCTCTTCAGAGTAGATATATTGGCGAACTAAGGCACCCGTGTCATCGACTTCTTCGAGCAATTGGCCATTTTTTCCGTAACGAAAGGTCAGCTCACCGGTGGCTGTTTTTTTGCTCACCCGTCGCCCGTAGGGGTCATACGTATAGCTGGCGATTTCCACACCGCCTTCAAGCACTCGGTCTAATCGGCCTTCGGCATCGTAGCGTAAGGTTCGTGCGCCATCGCCAGTGGTGTTGCCGTTGGCGTCGTATGAGAAATCCCTTAACACCGCACCATTGGCGTCGTTGATTGAAATAAGCCGGCTACTGCCAGTTTGGTATTGATAGTAAGTAAGCACACCATTGTCTTTCAGTCGCGTGTGATTATTATTGTTGTCATAGCGGTAAACCAGGCGACCGTACTCGCCGGTGGCGCCTCTGAGTTGATTACGCACGTTGTAGCCAAACGACTGCGACCCTCCAACGTCTAAGTTACTGGTCGTAACAATACTTTCTAAATTCTGAGCGATGTTGTAGCTATAGACTTCTTGCCAAAGGTTGACTCCCGTGGTGATGTCTGTGGCGCGATCGTGGTCGTCAAACTGTCGAGTAGTGACCACTTGATTGCCAAATTCGATGCGTGTTGCCGGTTGCAGTTGACTGGCGTACGTGAACTGAGCGACTAGACTGGTATTGCGGTTAAGGTGTGTGACTTTACGGCTGATGGGGTCACGGACATAATCAATTTGATCGCCGCTTGGATATGTCAGGCCTGAGAGCTGGTTGTTCTCATCGTAACGGTATTCAATGCGCCCATCGGGGTTAGACAGCGGCACAGGATCGGAGTTGCCAGCCTCATCAATGCTGATCAATATGCTAGCGAGAGTCCCTTGCCGATTGTAGCGATACTGGTAACCCGCGTAGCCGTTCTCGATGCTGTAAGCCGACCAACCCCGTAGTTTTTTCCAAACACGGAGTCGCTGTCGTCGTTGTAACCATAGTGCGTGGTAATGGTCGGTATTGAGGTGTCGTTGTGTTGCGCTGTTCTCGAGAGCACTTCGTCACTGGCCGTATAATTATAACTATTGGATCGTAGAGGCGTGGTTTCGGTGGTTAAAAGCCCGGTCGAACCATAAGCGTAGTTGCGGTAGCCCCAGTTACTATTGAGTTGCTGTGTCTGCTCGCCCAAACCGGTGTAGGAAAACGTGGTTTGCTGACCGCCATCGGTGGTTAGAGACATTAACCGGCCCAATGCGTCATGTTGCAATTGAGTCTGTTCACCCTTATCCGTGACTGACGTCAGGTAAGCATTGCTGTCGTAGTGGTAGCTAGTGGTGTTCGGCCCATCTGTTTCTTGGGTAACTTGACCACGCGAATTGTAAGTGCGCTGTAAGGACCCGTCCTCAAACGTATGATTGGTTTGTGTGACGCTACCTTCAGCATCGTAGTTAAAGGCCGTTGACCGGCTCGCACCATTGTACGAATGAGTGGTACGGTCAACCAAACCATTGGCCAGATAGTCAACATCCACCTGCTCGCCATCGGCACTGCTGATCCCGCTCAGTCTGAAAGCGCTGTCATACGTGTAGTTGAATGCGCTACCGTCAATGGTTACGGTTTCTGGCTGGCCCGCGGGTGTGTACACCGCGCTCAATCGTTCTTCGCCGTCGCGCATGACGTTTAACACTCGGCCCATGACGTCGTAACTGGCGTTGGTATTAATGCCATTGGGGTCAGTAATCCACTGCGGTTGACCCAAATGATTATGCTGGCTCATGGTAAACGTGCGACCCGTGCTGTCAGTCACCCCGGTTACGAGCCCTTGCGCGTTATAGTCAATCGACACCACGTTGCTACCGACACCGGAGATTTGGGTGATCTGCCCATTAACCCGAGGCGTGTCTATCGTGAGCGAGGCGTCAC